>JAZNWO010000065.1:0-37154 GCA_045593365.1 Candidatus Avelusimicrobium sp. | reverse complement strand
AGAAAACGGAGTTTTCTTATATAAGTTGTGCGCTAGGCAAAATCAAGCGAAGCTGAGATTTTGGAGCAAAAGAAACTCCGGGCGTAAGCCCGGGGAGTTTCATGTTGTTTTTCCGTTGGGAAAAAGGGGGCTTGACTCGTTTTTTTTTTTTGGTACAATTTTCAATGTAAGGACATTAAAAACAAAAGGAGAGATTATGAAAAATCGTGCATTCACGTTAATAGAGCTGTTAGTAGTCGTTTTAATTATCGGCATATTGGCGGCTATTGCTTTACCACAATATCAAGTAGCAGTGGCAAAAACACGTTTGGCTACTTTGAAAGAATTAGCAACCAGTATCAAAAATGCCCAGGAATTATATTACTTGGCTAACAATGTGTATACTAGCAAATTTGAAGATTTAGATATAGATTTACCTGGTGGTTGCGAAATGAATGGAGACGGAAATAAGTGTACGTATAGTTGGGGGAGAATGTCGTCTGGACGGTACACAGGCGGTAAGTGCTCAACACTTTTTAGGGGATTTAACTTTTCAAATGTATTTTGATCAGTCCAGTAGACCCGGAAGAAGGGTTTGCGCTGCTTATGACGACGTTGGTAAAAAAGTATGTTTTAATGAAACCGGGGATTCAAATCCTTATCATGGAGGATCGGCGGAGGCCGGGACAGAATATTGGTCTTATGGTTATTAACAAATCCCCGCTTTTCGGCGGGGATTTTTTGCACTTTTTTGATTGAAAAAAACGGGAAAAGTACAGGTTTCCCTTGATTCGTTTTTTGGCATAATTCTGAGGTAGGCTGTATGTAAGGTTGTCATCCCCGGGGCGGAGTAGCTGCAACCGGGGATCTGTGTGAATATGAATTCGCAATAAAGCGAACGGCAGATGTGTTATAATAGTGAAAAGAGTACAACATCAAGGAGAAAAAAGTATGAAAAAAATTATTTTAACATTATGGGTGTGCGTTTTGTTGTCTGCCTGCGCAACTATGAAAAGCGAAAATTGGGTGGGACAAAATTTTGATAGTTTTGTTATCAAATACGGAGTGCCTTCCGCGCAATATACTATGCAAAACGGGAGTACTTCTTACTCGTTTAAAAAACCGTGTGCTGCCACACAAGCACAAGAAGAGGTAACTGTCATTGTGGGAAAGGATAATATTGTTCAGAGTACCGTCGTGCAGAGCCGTTGTCCGTCTGCTTACGAAGTGAAACAATATAAATGAATATGTGGACCCGCAAGTTAATTATCTCAAGCAACAGGCAGCAAAACAAGAAAGAGCCCGCGAAAAGGAAGCTAATAAAATAGCTGGTGAACTGTTAAGCATGGGGACGGAAGAGGAACAACGCCTAAAAGTGATGTCTGCTGAACTAAAAGCCGGGCTTGCCGAATCTAAAAAAACGGCGGGGGGATCCCTTAGTCAAGAGGAACAGCAATTAATTGACAACGCAGAGAAAGCACGAAAAGATTTTTCGGCGTGGAAAAAACGATATGATGAATTAAGTGCCCGACTTGAAGAATTGGAAAAACAGAATTTGGAGAGATGAGGTGAGCTATTGGCAACACAATCTTGTTATACTAGTATGAATAAAATGATGTTATTAGTTGTTACGTGTTTGATGTTGGGCTTGTACTACGATTGATCACAACATAGCTAACCAAATAGATGCTACCAAATGTGGATTTTACCGCGATGAAAAAAGGGAAAGATTGCTAATATGTACTCTTGGGTATTATTTCTTTATCTACGCACGACATCGACGAAGCCGCTAAATGGGCCCGTATTCACAGATTGAAATATGTGAAGCACTCATTAGTAATTATTTGATTTTTACGGAACGGTGCGTAGTAGTGTATGGCTTATAGTGTATAAGTATTTCCGTTTAATCCTCGCTCTGTGCGGAGATTTTTAAGGCATCTCTTGAGGTGTTTTTTAAATGACGTGGTAGAAAATTTTGATGGGGTGCGGGTTCTTAGAACGCCGTGTGGGTGGCGCAGAAGCTAATACAACGATGTTTTTGTAGATTTACAACAGAAATACTACTTTTATATTTATATTATAATGTAAAAAGGCTATATTTGCCAAATTCTCAGATGAAAAACACAAGATAATAAATAAAATGATAGAATAAATCTGATGAGTCGGCTTGTAAAACAAGCCGGAAAAATAAATCGGGGGAAGCGCTATGTAAAGCATTACATGGCGCTTTTTTGTACTATAACTGGGGTATTTTTACCTAAAGCGCTCTGATGAAACGTCACGGTTTGAAGGCTAGATATTTTAGTGGAGTTATAAAAAAGGCACCTTTTGCAAGATGCCTTAAAAAATATTGGGGTAGTCATTTTTGAAGGAGCGCGGGTTCTTAGGCGGTCTATTGGGTTTGGGATTATTTGCTTTTGAATCAAAAAATTGATAATCTTATAAATATGATTGAGATTAAAAGAGAAGGCGGTTCCACTGTTTGTATTTTAAAAGGTATTTTGGACGGTACCCAATCTATTGATATCGCGATTGCCGACTTGAACAATAAAAAAATACAACTCATTGGACAAGATATTACTTCTTGGAACACGAATTTTGTAGTTGAGCTTTTTAACGCATTACGTTTGGTTCCTGGAGATAATATTTCCTACTCACAGTTGCCGCAGGGGATGGAACGCCTGCTGCGTTTAGCATTTCAAACCCCGTTTAAAGAGCAAGAAATGTCCTATCCAAAACAATCCTTTTTAGAAAGCGTTGGTGAGTGGGGGATTGGTTTTTGCCGCGCTGTTAAAAAAGGCAGCATATTTATACATCAATGTTTATCTTCTTGGAGAAGACAACTGACCGGTAAGGCCGTTTACCGCAGTAAAGACTTTTGGTTAATCCTGTCCGATTGTGGGCCTAAGTCTATTTTAATTGTGTCTCTTATTAGCTTTATGGTGGGGCTCATCTTGGCTTTTGTGGGTGCTATACAACTTAAAACTTTTGGTGCACAAATTTATGTAGCCAGTTTGGTCACCATCGGGATGACACGTATTATGGGAGCGGTAATGACAGGTATTATTATGGCCGGCCGGACAGGGGCTTCCTATGCCGCTACGATTGGAACTATGCAAGTAAATGAGGAGTTGGATGCTTTGCAAACGATGGGGATTTCTTGTACGGACTTTTTAGTATTGCCTCGTATCAACGCGCTACTCCTTTCAATGCCGATTTTGGTGTTGCTGGCCGATTTTATGGGGATATTGGGCGGATGCTTTGTATGTGTGGCATTTTGGGATATCCCGTTGAGTGAATATATTAAATTCACGGTCAATTCTTTTTATTTAAAACATTTTTTGGTAGGTGTTTTTCACGGAATTGTTTTTGGCTATATTATCGCCTTATGCGGGTGTTATTTTGGGGTAAACTGCGGGCGCAATGCAGATAGTGTAGGGACGGCCACCACCCATGCGGTAGTATATTCCATTGTGTGGATGATTGTGATGACGGGACTACTTACGGTACTTTTTCAAGGGTTAGGAATATGATGAAACAGGATCCGATAATCCGTGTGGAACATTTAAGCATCGGTTACGAAAACAAAACAATCATGAAGGATTTGTCTTTTGTGATTCCCAAAGGGGATATTTTCATCATTATGGGCGGATCCGGCTGTGGAAAAAGCACCCTGCTGCGCACTCTTACCGGTCTCATCCCGGCGCAAACAGGCCAAATTTGGATACGTAACACGGATTTTATAAATGCAACTTCTGCCGAAAAATTGGAAATTAGGAAACATAGCGGTATTTTGTATCAAGGGGGGGCTTTATTTAGTTCCATGACGTTGGCCGAAAATGTGGCCCTTCCCTTGCAGCAATATACCGATTATTCCTCCGATAAAATTCGCCAAATTGTAGCATTTAAGTTGGCCTTGGTAGGGCTGGCGGGTTATGAGGAATATTATCCTTCCGAAATTAGCGGCGGTATGCGCAAGCGTGCTGGGCTGGCCCGCGCCCTGGCCTTAGATCCGGAAATTGTTTATTTTGATGAGCCCTCCGCCGGGTTGGACCCCATCAGCTCCAAAAATTTAGATGATTTAATTTTGCAAATTAATCAAACATTGGGTACCACCATTATTGTTGTTACGCATGAACTGCCTTCTATTTTTACGATTGGTAAAAATAGTATTTTTCTAGATAAGACGATCCATACTATATCTGCCCAAGGGAACCCAAGCAAACTTTTAAAAAATCCGCCAAATCGGCAAGTTTATGAATTTTTAACAAGAGGAGAACGTTATGAAAAAAGAACCAAATAAAAAAGCGATTGGACTTTTTTTAGTGATAGGTTTTGCATTACTTTTGGGGCTGCTTGCTCATTCTATTTTCCATAAAATACACTTGGATACAAAAGATCTGGCCGTAATGTATTTTACCGAATCATTACAGGGCTTGTCAGAGGGGTCTCCTGTTATATTCCAGGGCGTGGAGGTGGGCAAAGTCACGCGCATAGTATTGGTGACAAATAAAAATGATTTGAATTTCCATGTAGCGGTCTATGTCCGCTTTAAAGAAACGGATATTATCAGTGAAGGGTCTCTTTGGGAAAAATTGTGGAAAAAAGAGAAAGAGAAACTTGATTTTTTGGGTCTCATGATTAAAGAAGGAATGCGTGCGCGACTGGCCTCACAAAGTTATTTAACGGGGCAATTGCGAATTGATTTGGTCATGTTACCGGATACGCAAGCCATCATGTTTGAGAGCCCTAAAAAGGAGAATATTCCGCAAATCCCGACAGTTTTATCCCAGAAAGAAGAACTGGTCCGTGGATTAAATAAAATTAAAATTCAGGAAACACTTGAAAAGATTAACACGGTAGCAGAAACATTAGGTAAAGAATTACCTGTTTTATTGCCCGCGTTGACAAACAGTTCCAAAAATTTAGATAGAACATTAACTCAGGTAGCTGCGAATAGTGAGGAAACCCTTTCTAATTTAAATGAAACGCTACATGATGTTTCCGATGCAGCTAAATCTGCCCAAAATTTGACAGATTATTTGGAACAACATCCCGAATCGCTGATTAAAGGAAAAAAAGGAGAATAATATGAGACTTATCAAAATCATTATCCCTTGTTTATTACTCAATGCGTGTTTACTGGGGACCAGTAAAAATGCCAAATTCTATGCTATCTCAGCGGTTCCGACACAAGTAGTTTCTGAACAGTATAAGGCTTCCATTGGGATAAACCGCGTGCAGCTTCCTAAGTATATGGACCGTCCGCAAATTGTGACACAGCGTAAAAATTCTACCCAAGTGAATATCTCTGAGTTCAACCGCTGGGTGGAAGGTCCGGCTGTTTTATCTACGCGTGCGCTGGCAGAAAATCTCAACACCCTCCTTCCGGCTGCCCAAATTAACCAGACCCGTTTTAAAGGGGGGGATTTTTCTCGGACTGTTACAGTAGAAATTACTAAAATGAGTGCAGTTTTGGGTGAACAGGCAGCGCTTGTTGCGTGGTGTACGATTAAGGGACGTGGCGAGCAAGAGCAAATCCACCAGAGATTTGAATATGCTGTTCCGGTAGGCAAAACCTACGATGATTTAGTACAAGCTTATAATCAACTATTAGCTGATTTAAGTCATGATATTGCAACGATTTTAATTAAATAATAGTGTAACGCTACCCTGAAAAAAGGCACTCTATAAAGAGTGCCTTTTTAATGGTGGTTTTTTTCACGCATGTCTAAAAATACTTTGTGATGTGTATGGATACAAACCACACTAATTGTTTGTCTGGATTTGTAAAATCAACCCAACAAAAAAGGCATCTCTTACAAGATGCCTTTTTAAATGGTGGGGCAGTAATTTTTGATGGTGCGTGGGTTCTTAGAACGCCGAGTGGTGACGTGCAATTCCCTGTTTAACAGGCAATTAACAGGCAAAAAACAGGCATTTGAAAAGTTTACCCGTTGGATCTTTGAGGACTTGTTAAATTTTCGTCCTCTTCAGAGAAATATCCGCCAAAAACACTTCAAATTCCCTACGTAGAGTAACAGGGAAATATACAGGGGAAAATAGTATTTTTGAGCTCTTTATCTGTTTTTATTCTTTTATGAAATAGACATTGCCATGAGCTCTAGTAATTGCCACATATAGTTTGTTCCTAGTAGAGATAGGCAACTCTTTAAGCCTGTTGGCTTCATATTTGCTAAATGTGGTTTTATTTAGCATTACACATACATCAGTATATCTATCTTCTCCTTTTGTTTCGCCCCAATTTTTGTGGTCTTTGCCGTATTTCTTTGAATTTTGAAAATGTAATTTTATTATATTTCGATTCAGTAAAATTTCTTTAATTTGTTGTGGATCAGAAATGAATATAATGGCAGAATTACATTCGGAGTTATGAGAGGATATCTCAATTCCTAGATTATTTGTGATAAAACGACAAATATCGGGGCTACAACGCCAACTTTTGGCAAGAGATGTCGTATCACATGTAAAACCTTGGCTGATAAACTGGGATTCGTATATACTTTTATCATTAAAAAGATTTTGATTCGTATTGCCATCTCTGCTGGTATCAAAAGTGTGTTGATAAAAATCTCCGACGAAGAGCATGTTTAGTTTGGCGGAGATTAGCAGTTTTAGAAAATTAAAATCACGCCCGGCAATATCTTGTACTTCATCAATAATAAATTCATCGAAATATCTTTCTAAGCGTTGTTTTATATTTTCGATGATATTGGCTTTCTCCAACAAAAGAGCTAAACGATTAGAATAAACATATTTGCTAGGAGATATGTAATAATTAAGATCATCTTGTCGTATATATCGATTTTGATTTTCTTCATAAAGTATGCCTTGTAGCTTTAATTTATCTGCCAATAAAGGTTTGTAACAGAATCTATACAAAAATTCAAAATAACTCATTACTACAATATTTTTGGGCCAGATTTCTTTAAAATGTTTGATAATTTTTGTGCAGAGATTTCTATAATTACCCGTTGTATAAGTAATTATTAGAGAGCGTTTGTTCGGGGATAGATTATCAACAATATATGTTGTTTTCCCCGACCCGGCTACAGCAAAAATCACTTTCTTATCCATTCTATAGCTCTCTTTATATATTCAGGGACTAGTATCTCCGATGATTCCGACAACAAGGCGTATGCGGCTTCTGTTTTATTATTTAACATATATTCTTGGGCAGAATTACCAAACAAACGATCGCATAAAGCTTTATTATCTTCGTACAATACAACCTCAAATGTATATTTTGTTTCATCTGATTCGTAGAAGATGTTTATATTCTTTTCGTTTGCATATTCTTGATACTTATCCATACAATGTTTTTGAGTGTTTTTGTCATTGTCGGTTATTACGGCAGCTTTACTGTTTGTTAATTTAGAAATGTCAAGATATCTTTTAAAACTTAAGCCGCGTATATTGATAATATTAACCCCATCATTTTCTGGTTTACATCCTGCACAAGATTCATAGAAATTTTCCATTAACATGAATTCAGATGGCCCTTCAACAAGTATCACTTTATTGGCTAGTGTGAATTCTATAATGTTGGCAGCTGGAGCTTTCATAAAGTATTTTCCAGTTTCTGGACTTAAATCTTTGAGCATAATCGGATGATTCTCTTGATTGCTGTGTATAATTAATAGATTTTTTAATTCTAGCCGAGAGCTAATTAAGCTATTATGGGTCGTAATAAATAATTGGCACTGATTTGTGTCGTTTATTTTTTGAATAAGTTTTCGCAAATTAACAGGGCTTAAATGATTCTCTGGTTCTTCAATTAGAATAGCATCGCTACCATCACCCGCGCGTCCTAATGCAAAATCTGTTTTTATAAGAGTCTGTTTGCCCATTCCTTTGCGATCAATTCCAATTTCATTTTCATAAATCATTAAATCAGATTCAAGAGCTATTGCTGCTCCACTTTTTAGCCCAAATGTATAATTCTTTTCAGACTGTAGTAGCTTGTTCAAAGATGCTAAATTATTGTTTTGAAAATTCATTCGCATTTGTCTATAACTATTTTTATGATTTACTCTTTCTTTGGCATTATCTTCAGTATATTGAAGATACATGTCGCGAACAAATGCTTTAGTCGTATACTCAGGATTCATACATGAGCTATCTATAAGAGTACTGTGAAATAATTTTTTATAACCGCTATACCCTTCGTCTGCAAAAGTAGAAAAACGAGTTAAATAGAAATCATAAGGAAAGGCATCCGGAGAACTGGATAATACATTGGCAATATCGGTTGTATATTGGGGATTGGGTTCGCAAACTAGTTTGATGCCACTACATTCTATATCATCTAAATTATTTTTTCCATTCATCGTAAAATCATAATTCCCGTCCAAATAAAGTTCAATTCTGAGTTGAGGGAGATTTTTAAAAGTTCTTTCACCTGCATTAAATTTTTTTACTGCATCTATATTCAACAATCGATCTAGTCCAATTGTTTCAATTCTCCTTACATTGCCACTCGTTACCAAATCAATAGCTTCCAATATACTACTTTTTCCCGCTTCATTGTCACCCACTAGTATGTTTATGTGTTCGTTAGGCTCTATTACATAGTCGGTAAAACGTTTAAAATTAAGAAGTCTTATTTTTTTTATTTTTGATGACATAATAGCATTTTCCCTCTTTTTAATATTTATAGATTATAATTAGTATTTAATTTTAATTATACTAGTATTGGAAGGAAAAATGTCTAATTTTTTAGCAAAAATTCTTAAATATTAATTATTTAATGTTTATTAATTTTATATGATGTATCCAAATGAACTCTTCGAATATTAAAAAATTAAATCGGTTATTGTACTTGCTCAATCGATTGGATGGAGCGGGTGTGCGCGTGCAAAAAGAGGCGCGGGAAATGGACGTTACTGAGCGTACCATTCAACGCGATTTACGAGATATTGAAATGGGGGGATTCCCTATCTATAAAGCAGCGCCGGGGGTGTATAAGTTTATTGAGGGATTTTCGCTTAAGAAAATGGATTTAACCGATAAAGAAGCCTCTTTGCTGCTTATGATGCAAGAATTGATCGCCCCGTTTGGAAAACGGTTTCAAGAGCCGTTTGAACGCTTGCGTCAAAGGATATTGCGGGAACCGGAAGAATCTCTGTTTTATATTAAAATGCTACCCGGCAATGCTTATGAGGAAACACCGATTACGCGGGTACTGGAAAAGGGGATTTCGGAGCATACCGAAATCCGTATGACGTTAGCTGCCGACACAAACCGGCCTCTAAATTATCGGCTTAATCCGCTTAAAATTATGAATTATGATGGTTTTTGGTATCTTTTGGGCATCAATGCCTATAAACAAGTGCGAAAATTCCGGCTTGATCGTATTTTGGATGCTATCAATACCGATAAACCGTTTAAAGTAACCAAAAATATTCAAAAAATGCTGGCGGAGAGCCATAATATTTGGTTCGGTGAGAAGCGGGACAAGAAAATTACTTTTTTGGTGCCTGCTGAATTTGCATCTTATTTCCAACAAAAGGCGTATGTCCCCTTGCAGAAAATTGTTAAAAGGAAGATGAACGGTGATATCGTGGTGGAGTCACGCATTTCTAATTACCGCGAAATTATTCCTATGGTATTAAGTTGGATAGAACATATTACACTTATCGATCCGGCGGATTTTAAGCAACTCATTAAACAAATTCTGCGTCAAGCCGATAAACGGATGAAATAAAAAGCGGGGTAAATACCCCGCTGATTTATCGTTAGAATTTTGAATTCAATTAATTGTCATTATAGCCAAAAGCCATGCTCTTAAAAACTTCTTTCCACCATTTCTCCTGTGCGATAATCTCCTCATCAGAAACAATAGAGGGGAAACTGACTAAGACGCGATATTCAAAATTCTTCTTAATGTAGTCAAATCCTAATTCTTTTAGTTTCTTATTTCCGCCATGACCTCCGTTCTTGGTATATTGTGCTAAACGTTGCCATAAACCCTCTTTGCCATAGGCCGCGCCAATATAAACCTTTCCGGTTGCCAAATCCATGATTCTATAGACACCTTTCCTGTTTTGCAAAGCATGAAGCCAATCGGATTTTTTTGTGTCCACAATTTGTTTAAGTTCGTCCCAAGAGAGGAATATATTTTCATATCCAGGGAAGTCTTTTCCGTTATATTCCTCAGGCAATAATTCGTGTACTTCTAATTGCCGTTTTAGTGTGCCGAATTTTCTGTGTATTTGTTGTGCATTGTTGTGAAAGCGCAAAACTAATCTGCCGAAAAAAGGGCGGTATTTCTCGAGAACTTTGCCTTTGTAATGGGGAGCATTAAATTTTGGCAGAATATGAGTAACTTGTTTTATGGTGGACAATAACCAACGGTCATTTTGCATATTAATCAGGCATAAGATGGTATCCCCAACCGACAGGTGGCTCTTGTTCTTTTCCCAAAATAGCCATGAATTATCGATGGTTTGGTGATCTTTCAACCACAACAAGAGGGGATCCTCTCCTTTTTCATTTTTGAGGTTAAATTTAATACGTGTCTTATTAGTATCCAAAGGAAATATATCCTCTAAATATAGTTTATGTTTTTGCATTTAACTTCCTCCTTGTGTGTATTTAGCCTTACTCTAGCCGTAAACATCAAGTAAATTCTAAAAAATACTTCCGACAACATTTTGTCGCTTTTGATTAGCAGGATGAGAAGATAATAAAAAAGCGGCAACTTTTTCGAATAGCTGAGAACCGATTCGAAACGCTGCCGCCTGCACGAGTCCTGACGGACACGTGCAAAAGACGACTTCGTTTTCGTTTCTCAGCTCGCCGATACCGGCGGGGTTATGCCAGACGCATAACGCCAAAAACAAGTCCAAAATCAAATTATATTACGACTGTTTATATTATAACTTTTTCAAGAGTAGAAAAGATGTTTCATATCGATAATGAATATGCTAACCTAAATCAGAGAGGGTGTTATGAAAAAGAGAAAAGAATATTTGAAAATTGGATTTTTAATATGGAAACGAGGACTAGGACGAAAAACAGGCAAATATGAGGTAGTGTATACTTGGCCTGCTTTACAGAAATCTAGACCTAGAATATATACAAAACAAATTTACAATTATATTCAAATCTTAGCCGAGAATGACCTTTTAATTAATGCTGTGCAAGATTTTCGGAAGAAATTTCCTATACGATATTCATTACAAGATTTGCTAGATGTATTGTCTTTGGAAAGAACAGGAAACACTCAAGAAAAATTACCTAGCCGCTGGAATTTACATACGGTTATGTTCCCATCCCAAAAAGCTACCAAGGCTGCGTGGTATATTGCTAAATTTATGATAGCTCATCATATAGTTCCTGTGATACGGAGGCAATTAGAGACAATCTTCTATTTCGGTTTTGTTGACGAACGTATCATGGAGTTAGAAGAGCCGATACAACTTTATATTCGCGATTTGTCCGAAGATGAGTATATCGGGTTCTGCAGACGGCCACCTATAGCTGTATATTTGAATTCATCTCGTATAAAAAAAGAAAAAGTCTTTAAATTTTTGCGACAACATTGGGAAAAAATTGAGGACTATTTTAAAAAGAATGAGAGTATTGAAAATATATCTCTATCGGATGATGAAATGAAAGTATCATCAGCCCGCAGAAGAGGATGGAAGTACCGAGAAATTAAAGATACTCTATTTAAAAAAGGGAAGAAAAATGAACGAAAAGATGAATTTAATTTAACCCAAATGAGATATCGTACTAATAACAAAATTAAACATATTGTTAGACGGAAAAATATCACATCAAAATGACGAAAATCAAGTTATAGCCTATAGAAATATTTTTGTTCTATACTTTCCTATGCCTGATACTAGATTAGGGGCATAGGATTTTTTTATGGAGAACATAAAGATAAATGAACTTAAACCCTACAAAAACAATGCACGGACGCATAGTGATAAACAAATACGCCAAATTGCCCGCAGTATTAAAGAATTCGGCTTTACCAATCCGGTTCTGATTGATGCGGATAGAAATATCCTTGCCGGGCATGGACGTGTAGAAGCAGCCAAACAAGCCGGACTTACAGAGGTACCTTGCGTTACGATTAAACACCTGACCCCGGCGCAAAAGAAGGCTTATATAGTTGCCGATAACCGCCTGGCCGAATTATCCGGTTGGGATAAAGATATTTTGCGGGCAGAAATAGAGGCATTACAAGCGATAGACTGTGATTTTGACCTGACCATAACCGGGTTTGATACGCCGCAGATTGATATTTTGTTGGTTCCGGATAATGTCCCGTCACCTGAAAAAGCAGATTTTTTGGAGACAGATGTTCCGAAACGCGTTCAAAAGGGCGATTTGTGGAAATTGGGGACTCATAAACTACTTTGCGGGGATAGCACGCTCATTGAAAATTACGAGTGCTTGCTTGGCGAGGAAAAAGCGGATATTGTTATTTCGGATCCGCCATATAATCTGAGCATAAAAGAAATCCGCAATACAGGTCCACAAAAGGAGTTTGCAATGGCGTCCGGCGAAATGTCCGAGCAGGGATTTGCAGATTTTTTGAAAAGTGTATTTCAACACGGGGTAAAATACAGCAAATCGGGTAGTTTGCATTATTTCTTTATGGATTTCCGACACATAACCGAAATTATGCAGGCGGGCAAAAACGTATTTACGGAGTTTAAAAATCTTTGCGTTTGGAATAAACTTAGCGGCGGAATGGGCAGCCTGTACCGCAGCCAACACGAACTTGTTTTTGTATTTAAAAACGGTAAAGAGGCGCACGTGAATAATATTGAACTGGGGGTACACGGGCGTTACCGTACGAATGTGTGGGACTATCCGGGCATCTTTATCAAAAACAAGGTAAATAAAGCCAATATCTATTTACATCCAACTGTTAAGCCTGTGGGGTTACTGGCAGATATTCTGCTGGATGCCAGCCCGCGTAAAGGTATTGTGTTGGATATGTTTGGCGGGAGCGGAAGCACTTTGTTGGCAGCAGAGCGTACCGGACGGCGTGCACGTCTGATTGAAATAGAGGAACATTATTGTGATGTGATTTTGTACCGCTATGAACAAGCTGGCGGTAAAGATATTCAACTTTTAAGACGAGGTAAACAAAATGATGAAAATAAAAAGATACAAACCGACAAGCAATTTAGCAATATCAACGCAGCAGCTGGCAAAAAGTGCCACATACGCCGTCGGGTGGGGGCGGCCGCCTAGACATACACAGTTTAAGAAAGGCCAAAGTGGTAACCCTAAAGGTCGTCCCAGAGGAAGAAATAACAGTTTGTCCAGTATTTTTGCCAGAGAGCTAAACAAAATGGTCACTATATCCACCGGTGAGAAGATCAGTAAACAGACCGTGATTGTCCGCCAACTGGTTCATAAGGCTGCCACTGGCGATACCAGAAGTCAAAAAATAGTGCTTTCCCAGCAACAAAAAGCAGAGAAAAGAGAGAAAGGGGAAATGTTGCTAGAAAGGATGATCAAGGATCGGTATTTGACTCGTGAAGCTATAGATCTTTATTTATATCAGGGGAAAATCTTGGAGCCGGATATCCCATGTGCTTCAATAGCCTGCAATATGAATTTGGCAGCCATGAATAAACGCTTAACGGCGCAACTTTGCGTGCTATATGCCTTAATGCTGTCTGAACTGTGGGTGCAGGTGATACATATGGTTTTGGTCATTTCTGCCAATTGTCAGACTCAACGTCAAGCAGCCTATTGGCAAGGGGTATCGGATTGTATTTCGGCGTTACAGCTACCAATTCTCAAAGAGAAGTTGTTGTATGAGAGAATTGCCAAGTCTAGGGGCGTTCCTCAAACTACAGAAGAACAACAGAAAAATAGTCAGCGGGCAGCTGATATAGTGGAGTTGGGAATGATGAAGAATTTTAGACAGCAACTTGATTGGCTTCAACAGCAGCCGGGATATGAGAAAGAAGAAAAGGACTTTCTTAAAAAGGGAATGCAGGGCGTCTTTTTAGAGAAAGAGCGGGACGCGTTATCTCCTCAAGAATTTAAAGAGGAAAAAGCGCGTTTGCATGACTGGGGAATTACATATAAAATAGCGAGCAAGCTGCCCGTCGCACGAGAGTATAAAAAGGAGATCAAAGAATTGGTTGGAACAAATAAGGAGAAAATTCTAAAACATATAAAAGTTTTCACTAATCGTGAGGATTAATGCTACTTACTATTGGAAATTTTTCATGTCATTTGTATTTTTGCTAAAATATAAATACCTTATTTAAGGAGATTTAGGTAGTACCACCCGAACAAGGGTGCAAATTACAATTTAATCTGTTTTTGGAATCCTATGTAGAATAGGATGGTCGTCGGAGAAATCTGATGTCCAGACGCGTCCAAAAGCAGCCAGTTTAGGTAGAAGGCATGAAGGGTAGCTCCCCGATTGTCTTCTACCGAATGTGTATATATGCCCAAATTGTAGCTACAATTCGGGCGTGTACACTACGGCTGCTGTTGGCTATACCCGCGTCTGGAGTAACCAACAGTGGCCGTTTTTGTTTACCCGTTTTGCATCGTCTCTCCTATCCTACATAGGTTCCGTAAGCACATTAAATTTTCGGAGTGTTTATGGAACAAAAATTCTCTGTCTTACTTAACATCTACGCAAAAGATAAACCCGCTTGGATTAAACAAGCGCTAGACAGTGTGCTGGGCAATACGGTTACACCGACGGAAGTGGTGATAATGGTGGACGGGCCTGTCAGCAAAGATATTCAAGCTGTACTAGATGAAGCTGTTAAGAATAAAGCAGTACGCGTTTTATCACACCCTGTGAATATCGGACGTGGCGCGGCCCTCGGCTACGCTGTACCGAAGTGTAATTATGAGCTTATTGCTTTAATGGACGCCGACGACATATCCCGTAAAGACCGTTTTGAAAAACAGTTAGCCGCTTTTGCTGCTAATCCTGAGTTGGCAGTTTGTGGCGGACAAATTCAAGAGGTAGATGCAACTACCTTTGAGCCGCTGTCTGAACGCAAAGTACCTCTAACCCACGACGAAATCAAACAATATCTCAAAACCCGTATGCCGTTTAATAATGTAACGGTAATGTTTAAAAAATCTGCCGTATTAGAGGCAGGAAATTATAAAGCATTCGGAATGGTGGAAGATTATTATATGTGGGCGCGTGTGATGGCTAAGGAGAAAATTGCACAGAATGTTCCTGACGTGCTTGTGGATGTGCGAGTGGATCCTTCGTTATATAGTCGCCGTGGCGGGTGGAATTATTTTCATATGAACAAAATGTTGTTTGACGAGATGAAAAAGCTCCGCCTGTTAAGTTTTAAAGACTATTATTACACGCTTTCTGTGCGCTTTGTGGTGCAAGTTTTAATGCCGAACTGGTTGCGCAGTTTCTTTTACAAAAAAGCTCTGAGATAACGATGAAAGATAGGATTAGAATTTTGCAGATTAGTGGTGATATTAGACACGATAGTGGGATTATGAATGTGATTTTGAATTGGCATCGTTATATAGATACCACGAAAATCCAATTTGATTATTTAACATTTTTTCCTTCTAATAAGAGTGATTATGAGCAGGAAATTTTAAAATTAGGAGGGCGGGTTTATCAATTGCCTCATCCGTATAAACATCCTTTAAATTTTCTAAAAGAAAGCTATGAGTTCTTTAAGACACATCATTATCGTACAATACATTCTCATATCACACATTTGAATTTGTTCTTTTATCCATTAGCCAAATTGTTTGATACCAAAAATATCATTCAACATGCGCATGGTACAAAGTGGAGCGATAAAAAATTAAATGCTTGGCGCAATTATCTAATGCTACATGCCGTGTGGCCTCTAATTACTTGTAAATTGGCATGTTCTCAAGCAGCCGGAAATTTTTGGTATAAGAAAGGTTTTACAGTTATTAATAATGGAGTTAACGTAGAAAAATTTTCTTATAGTCCTAAAGTGCGTTCGGAAAAACGACGAGAATTAGGTTTGGAAGATAATTTTGTAATAGGACATGTGGGACGGTTTTCACCGGAAAAAAATCATACTTTCTTAATTGATATGTTTGAGCAATTGATAAAAAAAGATCCCTCTGCAAAATTGGTATTGGTGGGCGGTGGCCCTTTGGAAAATAAAATCCGCTCTCTAGTTGTTTCTAAGCAATTGCAATGTAACGTTTTGTTTTTAGGGACGCGAAAAGATGTGCCGGAATTACTTCAGGCGTTTGATGTTTTTGTATTACCTTCTTTTCACGAAGGGATGCCTGTTGTGGCTATAGAAGCACAAGCAGCGGGTTTGCCTTGTGTTTTCGCTGGTAATATTACGCCAGAAGTTTGTTTGTTGTCTACGTCATGCATATTATCATTGCAGGATTGCATCGAAAAATGGGCAGAAAAGATTTTATCTCTTAAAAACATTTCACGCATGAATGGGGTGACTGTGATGAAAGAGATGGGATTTGATAGTTCTCAAACGGCCAAACAAATACAAGGTTTTTATTTGAAATTAAAACAATAAATTTAATTGTTTATGCCTATAAAATTGTTAATTAACCTATTGATTAAGATTATTTTATTGATATTGTTATTGCTCATATATTTCAATATAGCAAGTCAAAATACGGGGAACCATGATTTTCTCGTTTTATTTACTAATTTTCTAATAATGTTATATTCCTGGTATCGTATTTTTTTCAACAAACAAGGTGGATATTCATTACGAGGAATGTTTTATTTATTTGCATTGTTCTTCTTTGGAATAGCTCCTCTAATCCAATACAAATATAGTATTGAAACTGTTATTGGTTATCGAATTGATGCAGATACTTATCTATATATTAATTGTTTGATTTTAATGGTATTCTTAGTGATTGATAGTTGTTATTCGATTACTTTTAAAAAATTTGATATCTTTCACGATGATAGCAAACGAGAGGTTGTTATCTATGACAACTTAGTACTTAAGGTGTTTCTGGTAGGTGTTGTTTTGGCTGTGTTCCTACATATTTTGTGGAGCAATAACTTTAATTTTATTTCAATGTTATTAAGAGGAGGAACGGAAGTACAGAGAATAGAATTGGATAGTTCTGTAATGAATAAGCTGCTAAGTAAGGTTTTTCGTCCGATCCCAGTTTTTGTATTTATCATGTATTATATTTGGGGGAAAAATTTTATTTTAAAAACTTTTTTTGCTGCAATAGTTCTTATTGTTTGCGCTCCAACAGCATTAGCGAGACTGTCTGTGGCCGCATATTATATTCCAATTATACTTGTCGTTTTTCCGTTATTAAGGAAATCATATTATTTTGTTTTAACTTATGTTACTTCTTTATTAGTTGCCTTTCCTGTGCTTGAAGTATTTAGAAATTTTAATACCAATACAATATATCAACTGGGAGAACGAATCCCTCAACTTTTAACCGAAGTTTATGCTGGAATGACATATGATAGCTATCAGTCCTTTGCCTTTGTTTTCCAAAATCATATTGTTTTGTATGGAAAACAATTAGTGGGAGTTCTACTCTTTTGGGTTCCACGTTCTTGGTGGATTAATAAACCAGTAGGCAGTGGATATACGGTTGCTCATTTATATAACTTGGGTTGGGACAATATATCTATGAATTTTCTAGGAGAAGGATATATTAATTTTGGTGTTGTAGGAGTATTTATATTTGGAATATTTTTGGCATGGTTTATGGCAATTTTTGACCGAATGTATTGGAATAAATATCAAGGTAAGATTCAATATTTCTTTTGTCTTTATTATCTTATTCTTCTTGCTAATCTAACATTTTTTCTTAGAGGTGATTTAATGTATGGCACAACAGTTATCTTGGGTTCATTTTTGTCGTGTTTTTTGGTACAACAGATTTTCTTAATTTTCGGTACATTAAAAAGGCCATTTTACAGTCAATATTAATACATAGAAATGTAATTTGAAAATAATTTATGAAAGCAAAACTTATTCAAAATACCTCTATGCTTTACTTATTAAATGCGGCGAAAATGCTGTTTCCGTTCCTAACTTTCCCGTACTTAACACGTGTGCTATTGGTTGACGGATATGCATTAATGGCTTATGTCAAAGCTGTTATGCAGTATATGCAGCTGTGGGTAGATTTTGGGTTTATATTGTCGGCTACAAAAAACATTGTTAATGCTGAAAACAGCCCCAAAATCATTAATCAAATCGTCAGCGATACCATGTTGGCGCGTGTACTACTTGGCGTAGTCGGTGCAATTATTTTGTTTTTTCTAAGTATTTTTATTCCATTACTGCGTACAAATTTGCTTTTTACTTGGCTTTCATACGGGGCGGTATTTTTATCGTGCTTTATGGCTGATTATCTGTTCCGTGGACTGGAGAAAATGCACGAAATTACGATTCGCTTTGTAGTTATGAAAGGGATTTCTACGGCGCTTACTTTTGTGTTTGTTCATTCGGACGCAGACATATTATATATACCCATTTTGGATATTTTAAGTTCAGCAGTTGCGCTAATACTGATTTATTTTCAATTTGGCAAATATAATGTACGGTTACTCGTGCCATCTTTTAGGCGGGCATGGGCGTATCTAAAAGAATCATTTGAGTATTTCTTATCTAGTGTGGCTACTACCGCATTTGGAGCCTTTAATACCTTGCTTATCGGTATCTTTCTGGCAGAGAAAGACATAGCGGTATGGGCCGTAACCATACAGTTAATTGGGGTGGTACAAATGTGCTATGGACCTATTATAGACGGTATATATCCCGAAATGATGCGTAATAAAAAATTGAGTTTAATTAAAAAACTGTTGAGTATTTTTATGCCGATAGTTGTGGTTGGGTGCGCAATTTGCTACTTTGCCGCTCCGTTGATTATCTATTTGGCTGCAGGAGATAAATATACGGCAGCAATACCCATTTTTAGATTGATGATACCTGTTTTATTGTTTGCTTTTCCCGCTATGTTATGTGGCTGGCCCGCTTTGGGTGCTATCGGGAAGATCAGACAAACGACATTGACAACCATTATCTCTGCCTGTACACAATGTATTGGGTTGGGTATTTTAATTGTGGGTGGTATATTTAGCTTACCATTTATTGCAGTAATGCGTGATATAACAGAAGGAGTTTTACTCGGAACAAGGGCTGGTTTAGTTATTAAATACAAGAAAGATTTTAATTAAGAGGAGAACTATATGGAAACAACATTATCATTAAGAGAGTTACACGATGTGGAATTGAATATATTGCAAGAATTTCATAATTTTTGCGAAGGACATAAGCTTACCTATTATTTGATTGGAGGGACTTTGCTGGGAGCCATCCGGCATAAGGGCTTTATCCCTTGGGATGATGATATCGATGTCGTAATGCCAAGAAAAGATTATGAGAAATTTTTAGAATTATTTCAACATAATAATAAAGTTAGCTATCTTAAACTAGCTTTTTGGGGTAATATTCAAAATTATTATTCACCGACCGCTAAAGTGTTTGATAATCGTTTTGAGATGCAGGAAAGTAATATAACAACTGTTTGTCCACTGGGACCTTGGATAGATGTTTTTCCGTTAGATAATATGTCTGATAATTATGAAAATGCAGTGAAATTATTTAAAAAAGTTGTTTTATGGAATCGTCTAAAATGCGGCAAAGTGGTTGCTCATAACAAAAACACCTTTGCACACTTTCTTAAAAGGATAATATCAAAATGTTTATTTTGTATCCCGCTGTCATATATCATTAGAAAAATAGATACTATCAGCCAACGGTATCGTTCTGATACCTTCACGAAATATATTTGTATAGTGACGGTAGGAACATATGGAATTAAAGAAATCATGCCTCGGGAATGGTTTGAAAGTAGAGAACTGCATGCTTTTGAAGATAAACAATTTTATATTCCTGCAGGATATCACAATATTTTGACCAATTTATATGGCAATTATATGACCCCTCGTAAACCCGCTTATGTCCATTTTGATATTGCTAATACAGATTGTGACGGTGGCTTAAAGGAGGGACACAAATGAATATAGCACTTATTTTTGCCGGAGGAGTAGGCAAACGACTCAATAGCCAAGAAACTGCCTTGCCAAAGCAGTTTTTACAGATTAACCAAAAACCGATTATTGTACACACGTTAGAGATATTCCAGCGACATCCGGCTATTGATAAAATCTATATTGCTATTCATCCCTCATACTTGGAATATATGCAACAGTTGGTAGATTATTATCACTTAACCAAAACAGCAGGGATTGTGAAGGGCGGAAATACGGGGCAAGATTCCATCTATAATGCACTCAAGCTGGCAGCCTCTGAAAATCCGGCAGATTCACTTGTTTTAGTGCATGATGGGGTCCGGCCCAATATTACAGCCAAAGTAATTGATGACAATTTATTGCAAGCTACTAAACATGGCAACGCAATAACGTGCACTGCCTGCCAAGAAACAGTACTTGTTAGTCAAAAATTTCCTATCCCATCCGAAGTACCTCCCAGAAGGCAAAGTTTTTTAGCGCAGGCTCCCCAAACCTTTCATCTGGGAGAGTTAATAGAAGCACATGAGAAAACACGTTTAACTAACCCCAGTTACACGGATATTGTGGACTCTTTTTCTCTGTTTAACTCACTAGGCAAAAAGACTTATTTAGTGGAAGGAAACCGCGGAAATATAAAAATTACAACGATTGAGGATTTATATTTGCTGCGTGCCATGATTCGTTTACAAGAATATGTTTTGGCTTTTTCTGGGAAGAAAATAAAATAGCCTTAGCCACAAAAAATATTTTAAGACATAAAGAACGATTTAAAAGAATTATTGTTTCAAAAAGATCCTACTCTTACCCCAGCTCAACTTGAAGAAACGGAACGTAATTTGTACCGTTTCTTTGAGATTTTGTATTGAATAAGACGACATAACAATACCTCTTTTTGATTTTTATATAATCGTAAAAAGTTATAATATACATCAAAAAGATTATATAATAATAGTATAAAATCATAATGGGGGTATTATGATTATGCAGTCAAAAAAATCACAGAATATTGAATTCGATAAATTAGAACTTGATTTAGCGAACAAGCGTTACAATAAGATCGCAGGCCCTTTCGATACAGAAGAAGCAGTGATCGATTATATGTTAAAGTTTGAGAGCTTGGAAAAACTGATAAATTCTATCCAACAGACTGGTTATGAAAATGATGAAGCATTATGGGTCATAAAAAATGGTTCTAAATATCTTGTTAAAGAAGGTAATCGTCGGCTTTGCGCGCTTAAAGTTTTGGCTAATCCGACTCTATATCAAGATAAGATAAAAAATCTTAGAAAATATACGATACGTAGTGTTTTCTGTTCCATTTATACGGATGAAAAGGCTTTGGATAACCGAATTATTACACGTCACACCCAAAATTCAATTAAGGGTTGGAATCGCTTAGCGCAAGCTTTTCAGATACAGGCTGAATTTAAAAAACATCAAAATTGGGATAAAGTAAGTGGCGGTTCTTCTAAAAAGACACTTTATCGGATGGCTAATTTTTATGAAGAAGCGCATAAAATATATTCTGATATATCTAAAACTTTTGCTTGTGAAGACGAAGGAAAATCTAAATTTGAAATTTGGGATCGCTTATTTGGCTTTAACTTGCCTAAACAATATTTTGGATTTACTTTCCGCAATAATGAAATAAAAATTTTAAATACTGAGTTGTTTTCTCAATTCATTGAACACACTACCAAATTATTGTTACAAAAATCTACCATTGTTTCTAGTGATATTGAGAAAGACAAGATAGATACTTTGATGGAAAATTATTTTCCAATATTTTATGTAAACCAGCAAGGGCAGGATTCGGGAAATCATACACTTTCTAATAAATCTATACCAGCAGTAATGACAGTGGATAGAAAACAAAAAGGATCTCAAAAGAAAAAGCCTATAGGAAAATCATATCCTGATATACAACGGACAAATATTGAAAAGAAAGTATTGAATGTAATCGACGAATGCTATAAATTAAAAAGTTTAGAGTTTCCCAATGCCAAATTAGCGATGAGTCGGATTGTACTTGAAGCTACCTTGAAAGACATCATAGAGAAGATTCGATATAAAGAAGAAAAACCAATGAAAGATTCTAACTACTTCCGTAGTGTTTACTATGATAAACATGGAAACAAACGCGCGTATATGGATTTCAATGCATTAAGTAATTTATTTGCCGAAATTATTATTTCAAAAGGCAGAAAAAAAGAATTGTTGTCATTCGATATCGAACGTACCCATCAGATTATTCACAACAATCGTTTATCAGCATTAGCACATGACGCCCAAACTGCATGGGATAATTTAGTGCCTCTGCTTAGTTTTTTGCTGCAAGATGAAAATTCATTGTTAAAAGAATTAGATCTTAAGAAGTTGCCATAATATGCGTTATTCACCACTGCGCTATCCAGGCGGAAAAGCTAAACTGGTCCTATTTTTCCAATATTTAATCAAGCAAAATCACTGGGAAAATAGGACTTATATAGAACCCTTTGCTGGAGGGGCTAATGTGGCATTATCATTATTGATAGAAGGATATGCAGCTGATATTATTATTAATGACGCTGATCCTGCTATTTACGCGTTTTGGCATAGTATACTTACGAACACAAAAAAATTTATTAGAAAAATCAAAGCATGTGAATTAACATTGAAAGAATGGAGAAAACAAAAACAAATTCTCTTAAATCCCAAATCATCAGAATTCGCTTTGGGCTTTGCGGCCTTTTATTTAAATAGGACGAATTTTAGTGGCGTATTGTTAGCTGGGCCTTTAGGCGGGATGCAACAAAATGGGCTTTATAAACTGGGGGCTAGGTTTTCTAAAGAATCCCTTATCGGAAGAATTAAATTGATTGCGTCTTACAGAAAGAAAATTACTGTAACAAATAAAGATGCCATCGAATTAATAAAGGATATAAGAAAAAGAAAAAAATGTTTGGTCTATTTTGATCCACCATACTACGTGCAGGGGAAAAGACTATACACTAGCTTTTATACTTCGAATGACCATGAAGAATTATCGAAGAAAATAAAATCTCTCTCAATCCCTTTAATTATCACTTATGATAATGTGAAAGAAATTAAGCGGCTATACCAAGGACTTAATATGAAAGAGTTCTTCATTCGTTATTCCGCTAATCAACATACGCAGGCTACAGAGATCATGTTTTATCGTAATATTCCAAATACGATTGGAATGTTTGATTGTTTAAAGTAGAGATGCTGTTAGGTTGCGAGTTTATTAATTTACCATTATTAATTTGACTTATCTCCCAATAGTAAGCGTGAATGTAGTACGAAGTAAAAATCGCTTACTTAAGGAGATAAGTTATGAAGAAAAACATTAAAAAATCAGTAACAAAAACTAAACCCGCGCAACCTGCTGTTTTACGGGTAGTGAGTCCTATTATTACCGAAGAAACACCGCTTGAAAACCTGCCTGTCCGGCCACGCGATAACCGCTTGCCCGTGCCAGGGAGCATCATCACAAAAACTTATCGTGGCAAAACCATAGAAGTAAAAGTGCTGGGAAACGGCTTTGAATACGAAGGGAAAGTATTCAAAAGCATCTCACGTGTGGCAATGACGATCGTCAAACGCCAAATCAGCGGTTATGTATTCTTTGGGCTTACCAAATGACACCGCGCCGTTTGCCACCTACTTCGGGGCGATTTGTAAAGGGCCGCTCGGGTAATCCCCTGGGGCGGCCTCCCCGAAATTTTCGCGAAAGAGATATCGTTTTGTTAGTTGCTAAATTCTTTGAAACTTTAGCCAAGGCCTATTGTAATCAAAGCCATTCAGTGGAAAAAATCCGTCAGATTAAGGACATCTTATCATGAGAAGAAAGTGCTATTTGCCCAAAAGTTATGAAGAATTAAAAGGCCTATCCCCCAAAGAACTGCGGTTTTATTGGAATGCTTTCTATACCTATCCCGTAAAGGGTGTTAAGGCCAAGTTGCGTCCTTTGTGGTATGCCATCCAATGTGAGCTAGGGCGTTGTAAATTACAAGAAAAATACATCACGCGGCTTGACCGGTATGCGAGCAATCCCGACAAGTATATCGAGCACGCGCATAAAAAACGCTACGCCCTCGCCACTGGAACGATACTCACAAAAACTTATAAAGGGCGGACGTATCAAGTGACAGTAAAAGGGGAAAACGCCTACGAGTGGGAAGGGAAAATATATCCTAATTTAACAGCACTAGCGGAGAAAATTGTACGAAGTCACGTTAGTGGGCCCAAATTTTTTGGATTAACAGGTAAACAATATGCCAAAGATTAATTGTGCTATATATACGCGCAAATCTACGGAGCGCGGCTTGGAAATGGAGTTTAACTCGCTTCAAAACCAAGAAGAGGCGTGCAAGGCCTATATCCTCTCACAAGCGTTTAACGGTTGGGAGTATTATAAAACGTTTGAAGACGGCGGGATTAGTGGCGGCACGATGGAGCGCCCCGGTTTACAGGCGCTTTTGGAAGAAATCCGCGCCCGCAATATACAGGTGGTTGTTGTTTATAAAGTGGACCGGCTGTCGCGCTCTATTTTTGACTTTCATAAAATGATGCAGGAGTTTGCCAAGTACGAGTGCAATTTTGTGTCTATCACGCAGTCGTTTGATACGAGTAACTCTATGGGGAAACTCACGCTCAATATGCTTTTATCCTTTGCCCAGTTTGAGCGGGAAGTATCTGCCGAGCGTGTGCGCGATAAAATCGCTGCTAGCAAAGCCAAAGGGCTGTGGATGGGGGGCAACTTGCCATTGGGATATGACCTTAACGACAGGCACCTTGTGGTAAATGAGTCAGAAGCCGAAATCGTGAGGCAAGTGTTCCAAAAATACCTTGAAATGCAAAATATGCTTGGAGTGGCTGAATGGCTAAATAAGCAGGGGATATACACCAAGAAGTGGGTTACCAAACACAGCCAGCGTACCCGTGGCGGCGAGCCGTTTAAGAAAAATACCGTGCAGCGTATGCTGACAAATCCCGTTTACCTCGGCAAAATCACACATTACAGGCAAAATAAAATTTATAACGGAGTTCATAAACCCATTATTTCGCGAGAATTGTGGGAACAGGTACAGGGGGTAATTAGGCGGCGAATTAGCGACCCAAACGCGTTTCGCCACTATAAAATCCATAAAACGGTTTTGGCGGGTAAGTTGTACGACGATAAAGGGAAAAAGTTCCGCTTTACTTCCTCAAAAAGCCACAGGCGAAAAATATTGTATTACTACAACGGCGTAGGCGGACATTATTTGCCGGTGGAGCAACTGGATAATTTCGTACTGGATGTGCTCCGGCAGACCGATTTGGAAGAATTAGAGCCCTTGGCGGACAGAATCGGCATAAAGGACAAACAAATGCGAGCATGGATTGTTAAGGCGACCTGTCAGACGGCAGGGAAAGCGCATTATTTGACGATATTTTTGGATGAGAGACAAGTAAAGGCTGATTTGATTAATTGCCCGAAAATAACGGAAAAATTAGAGCGAAAACCTTTGCCCCTGGCTAGAGTGGAAGATACTTTGTATGTGCGGGGAAAATTTGTGGTTGCCAATGCGTCCTCGGTGAAGTTGCAAAACGGAACGGCGCGCAATATTTTAACCATACGGCAACTCAACGAAAGTTTAGTCCGCGCCTTGGCGCGTGGGTGGCAACTTAAAAAGAGGATAGAACAGGGGATTATTATCCGGGAGTTAGAAAAAGAAATGCACATGACAAAACGCACGATTACACGGTACGTCAATTTATGTTATTTATCACCGCGTATAGTGGGGGATATCTTGGAATACAAGAATCCTGCGAGTTTAACCTTGCGCGAGCTTATGAATCTAGCCGAGGGGCAGGTGGATTTTGAGAGGCAGGAGAAAATTTGGTCACCTATGAGTAACTAACAAGTAGCTTGTGTGCATGAGGGCTGTTTGAATCATGTAACTCCAAAACGTAAGTGTCTTTAAATTTAGATGTGAAATGGTGAGCAGCTATCATTTTCGGAGTTATTAAACTATTTCCTGTATTGTATAAAGGACTAATAATTAACAAAGAACAGATTTTGCAATTCTTAATGTAAGAATCGTATTTTTTGTTCTTTTCACTTATTATGTTTTGGATTGCTTGCATGGGATCGTCCCAACAGAAACCCATATTATTTACAAAAAATTCTGGGTATTCTGCCCAAGACCGACAAAAAGAGAGTTTAAAGTGCTGTCCATTGATAGAAATCCACTGTTGTCTGGGATATTCAGTTAAGTGTGAAGTAGCAATGATAATGTCTAGAAATTGTTTTTTTATACTTTTTGCATTAGCATACAACTTCTTAACACCAGGATTATATGCATATTTCAAATAATCTTCACGGGTTTTTCTTTCCCATTCCTCAGGATTATAAATATCAATAATCAAACTTAAGTTAATGTTGTTTCGTTCTTTAATAGTTCGACATATGTCACGTGCGATATCATATAAGATTTGGGTAGCGCGGCATTGTTTTGTTTGATTAACCCAAGATACAATTTCTAGTCCGCATTTTTCGTTAGAAGGAGTATTAAAAATAAAATCTGGTTCTTCTTGATTTTTATCGATACAGCAAATATTTTTCTCCTGCCATTTTTTACCTTCTGGAGTAGATAAGAATTGAGAGAGATAAAATGTCTCTAGTGCTTTTTGTCGTACGTTATGTTTAGGTTCCATTTGAGCCATAAAGTATTCTTTCATAGTTGTAGCAAAGCGACTCATAAGCATTCTCCTGTCTAGTTATTCTACAATTTTGGATCCTGCGAAATTCGCAGTTAGAGAAAAAGGCCCGAAAGGGGCCTTTTTTATGCCCGCCTAAAAGCACTCTATGACCTAAACGGATAAAAACTGCGTAATTTTCCCGACGAGAGAGGGGGAAGTAGACCAACAAAAAAGGCATCTTTTGACAGATGCCTTAAAAAATGGTGGTCCGCGCGAGACTTGAACCTGTGACCTTCTGGATTTTTCTCTCGTGTGAGGGGTGTTGTGGGGGCAAATTCGCCTAACGTGGGCTTTATAGAGCCGGGTAGGTATAGGTACCCGCAGAAAAACCCACAGAGACAAATGTTAAGAATAATTTTTCAATATCCCGAAGATAAATTGTTGCCATGTTAAGATTAAATGTGGAGCAACTTTTGCCATTATCGGCAAAATATAATTGTTTATTTATAAGATATTACTTGATTTATTGCCGATAATCGGTTATACTAGTAGTAACAGGAGGGGGTTATGAAATATATCTCGGCAGTACAAGCGGCTAAAAAGTGGAAAATTTCGGAGCGGAGCGTGCGTAATTATTGTGCGCATGGTCGTATTGTGGGGGCTTTTTTAACCGGCAAGACATGGAACATTCCGGCGGAGGCCTCTAAACCTATGCGTAAACCCAAACAAAGCAAGCACGCTAATACCTTACTTAATATATTAAAAGCCGAACAATCTTCCAAGCAACATGGCGGTATTTATCATAAGATACAAATTGACCTTACTTATAATTCCAACCATATAGAAGGCAGTCAACTCACCCATGACCAAACCCGCTATATTTTTGAAACAAACACGATTGGTGTGGAAGATAATACCGTAAAGGTGGATGATATTGTAGAAACCGCTAACCACTTTAAATGTATTGATATGATTATTGAGAATGCTAACTATAAACCTAGTGAACATTTTCTAAAAGAATTACACGGTGTGCTTAAAAACGGGACTTCGGATAGCCGCAAGGCCTGGTTTGCGGTAGGGGATTATAAACGCAAACCCAATGAAGTAGGGGGACACGCCACTGTCAGCCCGGAACAAGTAGCGGCTAAAATGAAAACCTTGCTAGCCAAGTACAACCGCAAAAACAAACACACTTTTGAGGAACTTTTAGATTTCCATTACCAGTTTGAAGCCATACACCCATTTCAAGACGGGAATGGCCGTATCGGGCGGCTGATACTGTTTAAGGAGTGTTTGCGTAATAATATCGTTCCGTTTATCATTACGGACAAGATAAAGATGTTCTATTACAAAGGACTTAATGAGTGGCCGAAAAATCACGAACGCTTAATTGATACTTGTTTGGCTGCACAAGACCAGATGAAGGCCGTGTTAGATTATTTTAAGATTTCTTATTAAAGCAGGTTAATACCGCACAGGACTTGAACCTGTGACCTTCCACGTAATTTAAGTACACTCAAAAAAGTGGATCTTGCAATTTTTGCCGTTAGAGAACTAGGGCTGAATTATCTGTATTTTCCGCAAGGGATAAAGCACTCTAAGACGGGGAAGGATAGAAAGTTAAAACTTTCCCCGCCGGAAAAAGATACAATTAAACACAAAAAAATCCCCGTTCTATCGACGGGGAAAATCAATTTGGACCGGACAGGACTCGAACCTGTGACCTTCCGCGTGTAAGGCGGACGCTCTACCAACTAAGCTACCGATCCTAAAAACGATGCGATTGCTCTCTCTATTTTAGCAAAATTAAATAAGCAAACTCAATTTTATTTTGCTACTTTCGTCGGCGTATCGGTTGTATGAGTGCAAACGCAGTTTTGTTCATGCTCACAAGTTTTAATATCTTCTGCTGACGGAGTCGTACGTGCCCATTCCTTTTCTTCCGGGCCCCATTTGGCGCGTACCGCTTCGGGAAGTTCATACAATAAACTGGTGCACTTGGCGGTTACGGTGCCGTCCGGCAATTGAATTTCGCCTTCCACCTGTGCACGTTTAGGAGTGTAACGTAACACGCGTCCGACAGCTCTGAGCGGCGTATTGGTAGGGGTGTTGTGTTTATAAACGACTTCCATTTTTAAGGTAACCATTAGATGTCCGAAATCGTTATTGAGTAAAATCGAACGGCCGGAGGTTTCATCCAAAATAGTAGCTACAATGCCGCCGTGTACAGTGCCTGGATAAGAAGCATATTTATCATCTAATTCAAATGTTGTTTCTACTTGTTGTTTTTCATAATTGTTAAACCATTCCAAATGTAATCCGGCTGGATTTTTTCGTCCGCAGGCAAAACATCCCAAAGAGGTAGGTTGGCGTAATTTTTTCATAATTTCTCCTTTTCTTTATTATACATTTTGTTGGATTTGCTACACTAAGAATATGGCAAAAAATCAAGAACAAGAATTTAAATGGGAAGCTGCCGGACGTGGCTCTTTTGTTAAGTTTGTAGATATATTAAAGAAAACAGCCCAACGAGTTTCTGGACCGCAGGACGTAAGGATTACGGACGTGTATTTGGATAATGTTCGGAGAACATTATCTAGGCAAAAGATGGCTTTCCGGATACGTTGCATAAACGGTTGCTATGAGGTAACTTTGAAAACGCGTTCTCAGCTGCGCCGCGGATTGGCTGTGCGACGGGAATGGACCTTGCCCCTTGCGCAGGCTCGCACGAGAAAGCAGGTCTTGCAGTTGCTCGCCCGGTTAGAAAAATGGAAAGGGGTGGTTTTGACAGACTTGCGTCCGTATTTTGTGATTAAAAATAAACGTACCATCTACCAAGTGCAAGATGCTGAGTGCCTGTGTGAAGCAGCCTTGGATGAATATGTAACCTTGGCGGCAGGACACCAATTTAAGCGCCGGGAAATTGAATTAGAGTTAAAAAAAGGGTGTTTGCGGAACTTTAAAAAATTGATACAAAAATTAACTGCGCAAACTGGTTTTTCTGCGGTCAAAATTTCTAAAGTGGCAGGGGCCGAAAAATGGATTGAACAAAATTTTAGGTTTAACTAACTTTTGAAAAAGGCAGCAAAATGGTTTCGGGAGGAAAAAATTTTTTGAAGAATTTTATTTTTATTTTTGAAGGAGCTTACTAATGAATTTGTTGAAATTCTCAGACGGTAAAATATATTTTTATGGCTGGAATATGAAGTGAGAAAATATTCATTCAAGCAATAAAAAGTAAGATTTTTAAGAAAAAAATTTGCATTTTTGTAAATTTTGTTGTATCATTTTTATGAGGTTAAACTTATTATCCTAGGAGATAAAAAATGGCTGTTAAAAAAACTGTAAAAAAAGTAGCCGCTAAAAAACCGGCTAAAAAAGTAACCAAAAAAGTAACTAAAAAAACCACCAAAAAAGTGGCTAAAAAACCGGCCAAGAAAGTAACTAAGAAAGTGGTCAAAAAACCGGCTAAAAAAGTAGCTAAAAAACCGGCCAAGAAAGTAGCCAAAAAGAAATAATTTAGTACAGACACAAAAATCCCCGCTCTTGCAGCGGGGATTTTTGTGGTTTTTTCTAATGGAAAAATGAAAAAAATATCTTTGGCCCTTGACTTGTTTTTTGGAGGAATATCTCTAGTGATGACGGCAGGAAGGTATTTCGAGGATGATACAGCAGCTGTCTGACGGTATCGCTTTTTACGCAACATCTTGTTGCAACCAATATCTAATTAATTTTTGGTCGGATAATGTACTACTGTTTTTGCTACATAAAGGTATGAACAAAATTTTTCGAAAAAATGCACGGATTTATGTACACGATAAAATGCAAACGGAGTACAGTTATGTTTTGACTTGCCATCCGGGAGAAAATTTTTCGCCGGATTTTAAACCGGAGCTGACACCTGCGCAAATGCTTGCGCGCGGTGTATTTGAGGGGCACTACCTGACCGATTGCCGCGGGGAATTTCCAGCGGCGTGGTTTGTGCGGGCCAAATTATCTCCCGGCGGACCGGATATTTTGCTCAATCAATTTCAGGTTAAATCCCGTCAATCGCTTTCGGTGTGGCGGGACAACGGCTGGATTATCGGCCCGGATGTGCGCGGGTGGTTTCAGTGGTATTGCCGCTATTGGTTGGGGAGGCGCTTACCGGAAATTGACCGCGTGCAGATTAAGCGCTGGCGGAGTTTTTACCGCCATAAAGCACAGATTTTAAAAAATTGTCCGCCCGGATATACACAATGCCGCCCGCGCCAACGCCAAGCACTTTTGCAATGGGCTTACAATCCGGATTTTTAGATGAAAAAAGTCCCGGTGATGTCCGGGGGACTTTCTTAGCAGAAAAGTTTTTAGTGTACGCGGAAATCTACCGCCATGGTCCGGCTGAGATACTGGTAAAATACATCCCGGTTCATAGTGTAGGGAGTAGGTTGGAATTGTACCTGCAGCGAACTGTCTAAAAAACGGAATAATATCTCTTTTTCATGGGCAGGGGTATCTATTTCTAACACAGTCAAATAATTTTGGGCTAAGACTCTAACTAGTTTTCCGTCTTTATCTTGCGGGTTTTGTAGGTTTCTTAAATATTCTATGTCCTTTTTGGAAGAAGCGTGATTAGCAATAATATTGCGCATCCGTTTGCAAATGCGGAGCAAATAAATGCCCTCTTTGGAAGTAATTTCCTGCAATTCATTAAGCTGAAATCCCTTTTGGGCTTGTACAATTTGTTTTTCAATAGTTTTATGCAAAGCGGTCTCTAAATCAGTGGACCAGCCGATGCCTGTTCCGGTGGAGGAAATGCGCGGGCGCGGCGTATATTGTGCATAAGCTAAAGAGGTCCCAATGGCTAATAGAGTGAGTGCAGTCATTAATTTTTTCATATTTTCCTCCCATATCTTGGGGTATTGATACTCTTATTATGACGATTTTTGTACAAGTAAGGCAAGAGTCTTTGGACCTAGCTGCGTATAGGACCCGGCAAGTCTGTACAGCCGGCTTGACAAAGCAAATGCAAGTTTCGGGGGGAATTTTATTTTTTGCCGGGTATAATCTGGCCTAAAATCTTTTTGTTTTTACTTGTTTGAATGGCCAAAACGGCGTGCTGTTTTTTAGATGCTATTTGCTGCGCCAAACTCCCCTTGACTTGTTTTTTTTTTTTGGTACACTTTTCTTATGTTGGAATCAAAAAAGGAGGGAAGTGTATGAAAAGTCGTGCCTTTACGCTAATAGAGCTATTGGTGGTTGTTTTAATTATCGGTATCTTGGCCGCAATTGCCTTGCCGCAATATCGTGTAGCAGTACAGAAAGCTAAATTAGCCAGACTAATTCCACTGGCAGATGCTTTGTATAAAGCAGAAGAAGCTTATTTTTTAGCAAATGGAAAATACACAAGTGATTTGAGCTTACTTGATGTGCAAATAAATTGTCAATTTGTACTTCTTAATGCGCAACATGGGTATTATGATTGTGGTGATTTCCATGTGGGAGTGTATGATGGTCCTATTAATACCCAAGTTGTATTGAAAGAAAATGATAAGAGTGTATTGGCATACTTGCATTATCTTGCGGAGGATTCAGCTTTGGGAGAGCACTCTTTGGGGGCAAAAAAGGGGGACATAGCTTGTTTTGCTGCTAACGAAGTAAACCGACAAGTATGCCGGAGTTTAGGTGTAGGGACCGAAACTACTTACACGGGTACGTGGAAATCTAAAACTTTATTCTCTAATTAAACAAAACCCCCGCTGTTGTGGCGGGGGGCTTGTTAAACTTTATTTTTTTGCAGTTTTCTTTTCGGATTTTTCTTCTGCAGTTTCTTTGTTGACGGCTTTTCCGTCGTAATGGTGGCCGAGATATTTGACGTAGAGTTTGTCTTCAATTTCAGCCGCGAGCTGCGGATTGTCCTTTAAATACTGGCGTGCATTTTCGGCGCCTTGGCCGAGTTTCTCATCGCCGTACAAGAACCAGCTGCCGCTTTTCTCTAAAATGCCGCTTTCCACGCCTTTGTCTAACAGACAGGCCTCGCGCGAGATGCCCTCATTGTGCAGCATGGTAAATTCGGCTTGGCGGTACGGGGGGGCCACTTTGTTTTTGGTCACTTTAGCGCGCACGCGGGTACCAATAATTTCGTCACCCTTTTTCAAATTCTCAATGCGGCGCACATCAATGCGCACCGAGGAGTAAAATTTCAGGGCCAAGCCGCCCGGCGTCGTTTCAGGATTGCCGAACATAATGCCGATTTTTTGGCGCAGCTGGTTAATGAAAATAATACTCGTTTTGGTCTTGTTTAAAATGCTGGTTAATTTGCGAAGGGCTTGGCTCATCAGACGCGCCTGCAAACCGACGTGTGCATCGCCCATTTCGCCCTCAATTTCCGCTTTTGGAACGAGCGCGGCCACCGAGTCAATGATAATCAAATCAATCGCGCCGGAGCGAACCAATTTTTCGGCAATTTCCAAGGCTTGTTCACCGCTGTCGGGCTGGGAGATTAACAGTTCATCTACATTGACACCAATAGAAGCCGCATATACCGGGTCCAGTGCGTGTTCGGCATCAATAAAGGCCACTACGCCGCCGTTTTTTTGTGCTTGCGCGGCACAATGCAGCGATAAGGTGGTCTTGCCGCCGGCTTCCGGTCCGTAAATTTCAATCACGCGTCCGCGCGGAATACCGCCTACACCCAGTGCCAAGTCCAGCGATAAGGCCCCGGTGGGGATAGCATCTACTTTTTTGACATTGGCCGTGCCTAACGTGGTGATGGCTTCTTTCCCAAAGGCTTTTTCAATTTGGCCCAGGGCTAAATCTAAGGCTTTTTGTTTGTTTGCGTCCATAAGTCCTCCGTGTGAAAAAGGTCAGGCAGCCACCGGCACGGCAGCTGCTGAGAAACCGAGTTTCTGGGTTTCTTTATTAAAGTCTACTAAAATTTTAGATCCAGCGGGGTACTGGTGAACGAGAATGTTCTCTGCCAACGGGTCCTCCAGCAGCCGCTGCACTGTGCGCAACAAAGGACGCGCACCGTATTTCTCATCGTAACCTTGCTCCATTAAGTATTCCTTGGCGCCGTCTGTTAATTGCAAGGTTAATTGGCGGTCCGTCAATTTAGCCTGCACTTTGGCTAGCAGCAAATCCAAAATTTGCTTGATGTGCGTTTTGTTTAACGCATGGAATACCACAATTTCATCAATGCGGTTAATAAATTCCGGATTGAAGGTTTTTTTGACGGCTTCCATAACGTGGTTGCGCATTTCGTCATATTGTTTTTCCTCTGTGGTAGAGGCGGTAAAACCTAGGCCGGAGCCTTTGTTGGTAATTTCGCGCGCACCGACATTGGATGTCATGATAATGACGCAATTTTTAAAACTGACGTGGTGGCCCAAATTATCGGTTAGGGCGCCTTCATCTAATACTTGCAACAAAATATTGTAAATGTCCGGGTGTGCTTTTTCCAGTTCGTCCAACACTACCACACTGTACGGGCGGCGGCGGACAGCCTCAGTTAATTGGCCGCCCTCTTCGTAACCTACATATCCCGGTGGCGCGCCAATTAAGCGCGAGATCGCAAATTTTTCCATGTATTCCGACATATCAATACGTACCATGGCTTCTTCATCACCAAAAAGGAAAGCAGCTAAACTTTTAGCCAGTTCGGTTTTGCCGACGCCAGTCGGACCGAGGAACAAAAATCCACCAATCGGGCGGTGCGGATTGCCAAGCCCCGTGCGGTTGCGGCGGATGGCCTGAGAAACCGCCTTGACCGCTTCTTCTTGCCCGATAATGCGCTCGTGCAAATGCTCCTCCATGTGCAAAATCTTGTCGGTTTCGCTTTGCGTCATGCGGGTAACCGGGATGCCGGTCCACTTGCTGGCGACTAAGGCAATATCCTCTTGTGTCACTTGAATTTTTTGATCTGCGCGGTTTGCCTCCCACTTGCTTTTGAGTGTATCTAATTGTTTTTTCAATTTTTCTTCCACCGTTTTTAGACGGGAGGCTTCTTCAAATTGTTTGTCATGCAGTGCTTTATCTTTATCCTCTGTAGCCTGCTGGTACTGGCGTTGTTTTTCGCGGATTTCCGGCGGCAAAGAAGCGTTTTTTAGCCGAGCCCGCGCGCCTGCCTCGTCAAACAAATCAATGGCTTTATCCGGCTGGGCGCGGTCCGTAATATAACGGTCCGCAATGGCTGCAGCAGCCTCTACGGCACTGTCTGTGTATGTTACATTGTGGTGTTTTTCGTATTGGGAGCGAATGCCCATTAAAATATGAATGGTCTCCGCTACGTCGGGCGATTCTACCGTGACTGGTTGAAAGCGGCGTTCAAAAGCAGTGTCCGATTCAATATATTTGCGGTATTCATCAAAGGTAGTAGCCCCGATACATTGGATTTCTCCTCGTGCCAAGGCGGGTTTGAGCATATTGGACGCATCCATGGACCCTTCTGCTGCACCTGCGCCGATAATAGTATGTAATTCGTCGATAAATACAATTACATTTTTGGCCGCGGCTGCCTCGTCAATAATGTTTTTAAGACGCTGTTCAAATTCGCCGCGGTATTTAGTACCCGCTACCACAGAAGCTAAGTCCAAAGCAAGCAGCCGTTTATCCTCTAGAACAGAGATGTCTCCTTGGGCCATTTTTTGTGCCAGGCCTTCCACGATAGCGGTTTTGCCGACGCCCGGCTCACCGAGTAAAACAGGATTGTTTTTGGTGCGGCGTGCTAAAATTTGTACTAAGCGTTCAATTTCATCCTCGCGGCCGATAACCGGGTCCAACGCGTTTTTTTGTGCTAGGGCAGTCAGGTCACGCGTGTATTCATCCAAGGTTGGAGTTTTGGATTTTTTGGTATCGGTGCGCAACGGTTGGCGCAAAAGCGGTTCCTGCACCGCGGGGGTGTCCTCGTCGGGTGCGGTGGCCGAATTTTCCTCAGGATCTTGTCCTTGGGTATTTTCTAAAAAATGCAAGGTGTTTTCACGTATGGAGAGCAGTGTAAAATCTAAATTTTGCAAGATGGTAGTGGCCATGCCTTCTTCCTCACGTACGAGCCCCAGCAAAATGTGCTCTGTGCCAATGTGTTCACAGCCTAATGCTTGGGACTCTTCCACAGCATATTCCAAGACTTTTTTGGCACGCGGCGTAAAAGGAATTTCGCCCAGCAGCATAATCGCATCACCTACGCCGACCATTTTTTCAATTTCCAAACGGACCTTACGGAACGTAATGCCTAGGGAAGTTAAAATTTTGTTAGAAATGGTACCGTTTAAAGCAGTCAGCCCCAAAAGCAAATGTTCTGTGCCGACGTAATCGTGATTAAGGCGCTTGGCCTCTTCTTGCGCGATGAGAATTACTTTTTGCGCATTTTCTGTAAATCTTTTTGCCATAAAAAACCCCTCATTGACAGTTACTACATTATATAAAAAAGCGATTAATCTGCGGGGTGTTTATTTGATTAGTTGTTTCGTTTTTGACTGAAAAAATAAAAAGGTGCCCTTACCCCTTGACTTGTTTTTTTTTTTTGGTACACTTTTCTTATGTTGGAATCAAAAAAGGAGGGAAGTGTATGAAAAATGCAAATATGAGCCTTTTGTCATTGCCGAATGTTGTAATCGGCAATCTCAGCCTTAGAAAAAAACGAGATCCCCGATACCGGCATTCTGGGATGACTCAGAAAGGAGAGTATATGAGAAACCGTGCATTCACACTAATAGAGTTGTTAGTAGTGGTTTTAATTATAGGTATCTTGGCTGCCATTGCCCTGCCACAATATCAAAGAGCGGTAGATAAAGCACAAGTGATAAAGGTTATGCCTTTGGTAGATGCTATTTTAAAAGGCGAAGAGGTTTATTATTTGGCAAACGGGGAATATGTGTTAGACTTATCAAACCTGGATATTGATGTTATTTCTAATTGTATCTGGGGTGGAAGTCAAAAACATCAAATATGGTGTCCGGGAATTGTATTAAATAATGGACATTCTGAGGGGGTGCCTTCCGGACGTTTGCAGCTTATTTTTTGTCCTTCTGAACAGGCTCCTGCCTCTTGGGCTGATTATAATGTTTGCTATAATCAGAGGGAATTTACTGTGATGTTCAATTACCAACATTCTACCGATAAAGTATCACAAGAGGATGTGGGAAAAAGGACTTGTGAAAGTACCTCTGTTCGCGGCAAACACTTGGAAAGTTTATTTTGTCCGTCTTAAGATAAAGATCCCCGGCTCATTGAGCGGGAGGTTGTAGTGGCCCGTCATCCCGGCGTTGCGGGCCGTGAGGTGTAGCGGATATATTTTTATTGCTTTTTTGTTGTCGTTAAATACCCCCTGTTAGGGTTCAGTACATTTGAGACTGTAAGAACTGCATGGGAGACATCAAAAATCCATCCTTATCTACTAAACTTCTATGGGGTCTCTGCTCATTATAATATTTTGTCCACTCCTCCAGCTTAGCATTTAATAAAT
>JAZNWO010000064.1:0-7687 GCA_045593365.1 Candidatus Avelusimicrobium sp. | reverse complement strand
CGTTTTTTCCATTTTTTCCAATCAGAAAAAATATGAAACTCTCCGGGCTTACGCCCAGAGTTTCCTTTGCTCCAAAATCTCAGCTTGGGTTGATTTTGCCTAGCGCACAACTTATATAAGAAAACTCCGTTTTCTTGCGCTAGGATTCTCATTCATCCCCGGGCTGAAGCCCGGGGTATTCTGTAAGGCTGTTAATAAAAAAACACCCCGCTTAAAGAGCAGGGTGTTTTTGTTGCAAACAAAATATTAGTATGCTTTTTGTTGCAAAGAACGGACCAATTTTTCACGCGCTTGCGCGGTATCTATTTCAGCAGCATTGGCAGCTTCCTCTTCTAAGATAGCCTGCGCTTCTTGGACCAATTGTTCCTGCTGTTGGGCATCCAATTCTTCAAAAGCCTTTACCGCTTGAGCATACTGGTTATATGTTTCAATAGTGCGGGGAAATTTGCTAGCATGAGCTTCAATATAAGCAGCTTCCTCCTCCGTTAAACCAAATGCCAATTCCGGATTTTCCAACAGTTTTTGGGCAATTTCCATATCCTGCTGTTGCGGCGCGGCAGCTGCCTCCAGGGCTGCTCCCAAGGCAACCAACGGAACCGCCATCTTTGCTGCCTTTCCTAATTTAGTGAGCTGCTTTAAGTTACGGCGTTGTAAAGCTTTGGCGCGTGGCGTAAGACGGATGATATAATCTTCTCCATCAGAAGTTAACCGTCTTTCCACCGGCATACCTTTGTATTTACCTTCCGTCATAATGCCGTCCTTCACTTGCCATGCTTCTACACGTGTTAACATCCATTGTTGTCTGGCAAAGCTGTAGGACGTTGGGATATGCCAGCCATATTCGTGGGTATATGCCAAATTCGGATATGTTCCACGAAAGTTTTTTAAGCTTTTCAACGTTTCAGAAATGTATTCTTGCACTCCTTTGGCACTGTCTGAAAAACTATCTTTTGCGCCAAATTTTCTAACCTTTTGCTTTGTTTTATCCAATTTCAAAAAAAGCTCCTGTGTGGTATGAAACCGACTCTTTGCATTTTTGATTTGTTTTAAAAGTCTCTGAAAAGCTAGACCTTCTTCAAAACTATAACCAGTCGGCAGGCTCCGCAAGGCCTTGGAGGTATAACGCTCATAGGAAGGCAAGGAACCAAAATATTCTACCAGTTCGCGAGGCATTCCAATGCGGCGTACTTCTTCAGAAAATCTATTATACTTGTTTACAGTTCTACGCCAAAGCAACCGTTGTAAAAAAATCTCGTCTATGGTAGCTGCTGAAGTTGCTGCAAAAAGCCCTCCAGCTCCCGCAACCGCCACAACCACGACTGTCTTTTCTTGTGCCTTTGTCAGGGTGCTGTGCGAAGCTAAGAAAGAAGAGGCAAACGCGTCTTGTGCATACACCAGTTTCACGGTGGAACACAACACCGAAACCACTATCATAAGTACTGCCAGTTTTTTCATATATGTCTCCTTTGTAACAAAATCTCTCCCTTTTATTGTATGTAAAAACTTCCCGCAATACTAGGGCCTTTGGACCCACATAAGCTGCTCATTTAGACCTAAAAGAAAATAGGCCCCAAGGCTTTAAAAAACCCCCCGCTTTGTTAACGGGGGGCAGCAAACTACTCATCAATTTTATTTGTTTTGTGTGAAATCTTGTGCGGGCGCTTTACTCTTTAAAATTGCCCAGCACAAAATAGCAAGCATTACAATCACACACACCCAGCCGATTTTGCCAAGCGGGGTATACTGGTTGTGATAGTTCACGATAATGGGAGCTACGATAACCGCCACCATGTTGACCACTTTAATCAGCGGGTTCAACGCCGGGCCGGCTGTATCTTTCAAGGGGTCGCCCACCGTATCACCGACTACGCTGGCTTTATGGCGTTCGGAGCCTTTGCCGGTATTGGCGGCAATATCGGCCGGTTCGTCTTCCACCACTTTTTTAGCATTATCCCATGCGCCGCCGGCATTGGACATAAACACCGCAAGCAGTTGGCCTGATACAATAATACCCGCCAAAAATCCGCCCAACGCTTCCACGCCCATGGCTAAACCGACTAAGATAGGAGATACAATTCCCAACGTAGCCAGTACAATCAGTTCTTTTTGCGCCGCAATGGTGGAAATACCGACTGCGTTTTTGTAATCGGGTTTGGCTTTGCCTTCCAATACCCCGCCTTTGAATTGGCGGCGTACTTCTAATACAATCAGTCCCGCCGCGCGGTTGACGGCGTTAATTGCAAAGGAAGAGAACAACCACGGAAGTGCCGCCCCGATTAACATACCCACAAAAACTGTTGGATTAGATACCACAATGCCCACGTTGGATAAAAGCTCTAGCGCTTTGCTTTGTCCGGCAGCTTGCCAAGCATTGTTGAGCAGTACCTGTACATTGCTTACGTCCACCATATAAGAGGCAAACAAAGATACCGCCGCGATAACGGCCGAGCCGATAGCCACCCCTTTGGTAATGGCTTTGGTAGTGTTTCCTACACCGTCTAAGTCCGCCATAATTTGGCGGGCTTTTTTGGTGTCGGTATCTTCGGCATCGTGCCAAGCCATTTCGCCAATACCGTTAGCATTATCGGCGATTGGACCAAAGGAGTCCATGGCTACGTTGTTGCCCGTTAAGGTCAACATACCGATACCGGTCATAGCCACTCCGTACAGCACAAAAGTGAAGCGTTCGGCAGCGGTTAATCCTTCAATGCCACCGAAAATAAATACGGACGCAAAGATAGCCGCGGCAATTACCACTGTAGTCCATACCGCTGATTCCATACCTACGGCCAAACCAGATAAAATAGTCGTGGCAGAGCCGGTAGTGGTAGCTTTTTTGACGTCTTGTACAGGTTTGTTCTCTGTACCTGTAAAGTATTCGGTCAAACGGTCAATAGCAATAGCCAACAAAATACCAATAGTGGTTACCGCAAAAGGCCGCCACCAACCGCCTGGTACGTCTTTCATATAGGTATAGGCTAGCACACCGAAAATAGCGACAGAAATCGCTGCTGAAATGCTGTAGCCTTTAAAGATAGCCTTCATGGCGTTTCCGGCGGTGCGGTTAGAATCTTTTACAGCATACGTACCGATGATAGAACACAACACACCAATACCGCGCACCAAGAGCGGATAGACAATCCATTCATGATGTCCCGTAATACGCCATAGCGAAATACCCAAAATCAAACCGGATACAATGGTTACTTCGTAGGATTCAAAAATATCGGCAGCCATACCGGCACAGTCACCCACATTGTCTCCCACCAGATCAGCCACTACAGCGGGGTTGCGCGGGTCGTCTTCCGGGATACCTGCTTCTACTTTACCGACCAGGTCTGCTCCTACGTCGGCCGCTTTGGTATAAATACCGCCGCCCACGCGCATGAACAGCGCTAGCAATGTTCCGCCAAAGCCGAAACCTAATAAGGCATCCGGTGCGGCAATGCCGAAAATGATGAAAATAATCGTGCCGCCGAACAAGCCTAAGCCGTCCGTTAACATACCGGTTACCGTTCCGGCACGGTAGGCAATTTTGAGTGCGTCTCCAAAGCTGCGTTTAGAGGCCGCGGCTACGCGCACGTTGGCATCTACCGCGATACGCATACCCAATTGTCCTACTAATAGGGAAAACACCGCGCCCAAAATAAACGCACCCGCACGGCCAAACGCGGCAATGAGTTTAATGTTTTCAGGCGACACACCGGCAAAGCGTTCCGCCGCATCGTGAGAAACCGGCACAATGTAAACCGATAAGAACAAACAAATCGTGAGTAGACCGATTAGGGGCAGAATCGTTTTGAGCTGCCGTTTTAAATACGCATTGGCACCGTCTTTAATAGCTGTCCAAACGTCTAACATGGCTTGGGTGCCGCAATATTCGTTTAATACTTGTCTGCGCAAAAACCACGCATATAAAAGCCCCAACACCGCAATGAATAATACGCCGAATAAGGCATACTGTTCAAACGGACGCAGGGACGCAATTCCATACCACATATCATCCTCCTTTAGGAAAAGTAGCTACCTCTATTATAGTATAAACAAAAGCCATAAAACCGGAGGATACAACTCCGTTATATAGGTTGCTGTTTTTCAACGGCCGCATATAAAAATACTACTTATCTTCTTTATCAAATCCTTTCGGATTAGGTACCAAATGCTTGGACATTTCCTTAAATGTTTTCAGTACCAATCCCTTTTTGGCAGGCAAGCGCTGCGCCCGATACACCGGATCTGCTACTTGAATTTCGTGTTGCTTATCAAAAGAAATACGCTGGTTAGCGTATATACTATGCCGTCCGCTCATCAGAAAACTAATCACACACGCTACCGTAGCATACGGAGCAATAGCCGCGCCAAACAGTTCTATCGCCATAATACTGGCTGCCAACGGTGTATTGGCTGCTCCGGCCAACACTGCCACCAATCCCAATGCGGCCATAGTGGAAGGGTCCGTACCTAACCAACCCGCCAGGGCCGCTCCGGCCTGGGCCCCTATAAAAAAGATGGGTGTAATCAATCCGCCTACTCCGCCGGCAGCAAAGGTAACAGCCGTAGTAAATGATTTGATTAAAAAGCCTAGCGGATTGACCAAATCTCCGCCAGAGAGCACACTGTTAAAACCGTCAATACCCAGCCCTAAATAACGCGGAGAAAAAACAAGTCCTACTATCACTAATACAACCCCGCCTGTAAAACTGCGCCAAAACGGAGAAGTTTTAAGTGAAATGTAGCGGAAAACTACTTTCATTAATTTTAATAATTCGGCAAATACAATCGCCACCAAACCAAACAAAACACCCGCCACCACTACCTTTAAAAAGAACTGCTCCGCAATTATTGGCGCAAAATTCATTGGATGATAAATGTAATTCACGCCCAAATAAGTGGTTACCTGAAAAGCTGTAATTCCGGCAATCAACGCCGGAAACATCACTTCATAAAAAATATGTCCCACCCATAAAACTTCCAAGCCGAAAATCGCCCCGGATATCGGCACTCCGAACACTCCGGCAAACCCGGCACTGACGCCGCAAATCATCAGCTTGTGCCGGTTTCGCGCGCTCATACGAAAAAGCTGTGCAAAGCAAGAAGCAATCCCGGCTCCTGCGTCGGCACCCGGAGCTTCTTTTCCAGCTGATCCTCCAGCTGCCATAGTGAATAAGGAAAGCACTAAAGCTTTCACAGCAGAAACCCAACCGACGGTCTGATAAGTGTTGATTTTATCAATTACATCATCCGTGCCGTAGTCTATTTCCTTCGGACATACCTTACGCGCTAGCAAGTAAATGATATACAAAAAGAAAGGCAATCCTACATAGTATAAAGTAAATTGGTTGCGCCAATGAATGGCTTGGTCCAAAGCTTTTAGAAAGAACGCGTCCACCAATCCTACCACTGCTCCTATCAGCGAGGAAAGTACAAACCATTTAACCATACTAAAGATTTGATTTTGGCGTATTTGAAACATAGCTTTATTGTAGCAAATCCACTACCCTGCGGGGCAGCCTTTTCCCCGGCTCCAGCGGGCCTGCTGCGCAAAATGCTATAATGGGGTAATAACAACTTATGTCCGGGAGAAGGAGTTTTTATGGAACTGTTTATCTCATCTGTCATTACCTTATGTTTAATTATGGATCCGTTTGGGAATATTCCGCTGTTTATTTCCGCCCTTAAAAAAGTGGCCCCGGAACGCCGGAAAACTGTCCTGATCCGCGAGCTGAGCATCGCGGTCCTGATTATGCTCATTTTCTTATTTGTAGGCAGTTGGTTTATGCGGGCCTTTAACATTCATTCCTTTTCCATGAGCATTGCCGGAGGCATTATCTTATTTATTATTTCCGCCAAATTGGTTTTCGGCAACGATACAGAACCCACCTCCGACCCGCGTGAAGAAGAACCCTTTGTTGTACCGCTGGCTATTCCGCTGGTGGCCGGCCCGGCTGTATTGTCTATGATTATGATTTTGTCAGCCCAACACGCTGATAAAATGGTTACTTTAGCTGCCGTGTTAGTAGCTTCTGTGTTTAATTCAGCGGTGCTTATGTTGTCCTTTCCGATTAGCAAGCTGTTAGGTAAACGCGGTTTGGTGGCCATTGAACGGCTGTCCGGTATGATTTTGGTACTTATGTCTGTAAATATGGTTATGGACGGAATTTCCCAGTTTATCAAAGGAGGCCTGTAGAATGAAGCGTTTGTGGATAGTATGCCTGCTCTTAGCGGGCCTGGCCCCTTTGCCCATAGCCGCCGAAACTTCCCCTGTAGAGTGTGCTGTGTTTGTGAGCCCGACCTGCATACACTGTAAACATTTTGAAAATGAGTATTTGCCTCTCTTGCAAAAGAAATATAAGGACGCTGTTCATTTTTCTATTTACGACATCTCTAAAGACAATAATAATTTGCGTTTGCAGGAAACAGCCAAACTATTCGGCAAAAAACCTGCTTATCCGACTGCTGTAATAGGAGATACTTATCTAATAGGTTATCCGCACGAAATCAAAACTTATGCCGAAACAGCTATAGAAAAAGCCCGTTTGGACGGAAAGCCGACCCGGATTGCCAATCCGGTACAAGATACACAAACGGCTTTTTCCAAAATTACTTTTTGGGCCATTATCGGGGCCGGACTGGTGGATGGAATTAATCCGTGTGCGTTTGCGGTGATTGTATTTTTTGTTTCCTTCCTGACGGTGTACAAATATACCCGCAAGGAAATTATTGTGGTGGGGGCTTCGTATTGTGTGGCGGTGTTTGTGGCGTATGTACTGATTGGGCTAGGACTGTTCCAATTTTTATATGCTATGAAAGGATTTTACTGGGTCATCAAAGCCTTTTATATTTTGACAGCCGTTTTGTGTCTGCTTTTCTTCGCATTGGCCTTGTACGATTTTTGGATATATAAAAAAACCGGTAAATCAGAAAAAACCCTGCTGCAATTGCCGCAGAATTTAAAGGTACGCGTGCATAAAATTATGCACTTTTTCTTACAAGAAAAACACAATAGTTTGTTGCGCCTAACTTTAGCGGCGTTGGCGGTAGGATTTTGCGTTTCGCTGATAGAAGCCGTTTGCACCGGACAGGTATACTTGCCGACGGTAGTTCTGATTATGCAAGACCCGGCCTTCCGGTTAAAAGCAACCGTATATTTATTGCTGTATAACCTGATGTTTATTGCACCGCTGGTGGCTATCTTTGTTTTAGCGGTAGCCGGGTACGAATCCAAAACCTTTAATGATTGGCTCAAGAAACATTTAGGTCTTACTAAGCTCCTGTTATGTGCAGTGTTTTTGGGTTTATTTCTGTTGCTGGCCGGGAATATTTAATAAAGCCGTATCTTTATTTCCCGGACAAAACAGCTTCTCTCTCCCGTCGGAGAAAAAAATTTCTGAAAAAAACACTTGATTTTCTGCATTATTACTGCTAAACTAAGAGTGTAGCCGTCAAGGCTACAAACTCTATAAAAAGTAAAACTGTAGGAGGTTTTATGAATAAAAAGGGTTTTACCCTGATTGAATTGCTGGTGGTCGTATTGATCATCGGTATTTTGGCCGCGATGGCCTTGCCCGCTTATTTTAAAGCGGTAGAACGCTCCCGCATTGCGGAAGCAGATACGTTGTTAGGGAACATTGCCCAAGCACAACAGAGACGCTACATGAAAACCAATACCTATACTACCAAGTATAGC
>JAZNWO010000063.1:0-2327 GCA_045593365.1 Candidatus Avelusimicrobium sp. | reverse complement strand
CATGGCTACGATCCGACTTAATTTAATTCAAACCCGTCCGGCCTTCGGCGGCAACATTATGGCCGATATTAAATGCCCGGATTACCGCCCGCAAATGGCTACCGTGCGCCCCAACGTATTTAAAAAAGTGGTTACGACCCCCGGACGTATGGCTGCTATCGTGCAGGAAGTAGTGCCGGTTCCCGTTGAAGCGGGGAAAGTGCGCATTGTACAAACGGAGATGGACCCGGTGTCCGCTACCCAAAAGTTAGACGAGGCCGAAATAGTTATTTCCGGCGGGCGCGGTATGAAAGATAAAGAAGGTTTTGACATCCTGGAAACTTTTGCCCAAACGCTGGGCGGAGCAGTAGGAGCTTCGCGCGCGGCGGTGGATATGGGATTTAAGCCCAAAGAAAAACAAGTCGGACAATCCGGCGTAACCGTAGCCAGCAAGCTCTATGTGGCGTGCGGAATTTCCGGCGCGGTACAGCATGTGGTTGGCATGGAACACAGTGATGTGATTATCGGTATCAATAAAGATGCCAATGCCCCTATTTTTAACGTATGCAAATACGGGATTGTGGGGGATGCCAAGCAAGTGCTTAGCAAAGCATTGGAACAACTTAAAAAGTAAACGGCTGTAGCGAACATCTATAAGCAAGCATAAGGTCATAAACTGTACAGTTTATGGCCTTGTGTCTTGTTCCTGTTTCACGTATAAGGGCCCAATAGGGCATTAGGTCTAAAGACCCTTTGAAAATGTCTGCAAAAACGATACACTAAAAATATCAAGGAGAAATTATGAAGAAAATTGTAAGTTGTTTACTGTTAGGTATGTTTGCGGTATTACCGTTGGCGGCTTTAGACGAAAATAAGGTAGAAAATGCCATTATACGTGCCGAAGCGGCCCCGCGAAAAATGCCCACACTTTCTGCGCAGCAAATGCAAGTGTTTAACCAAAATTTGGCGCAAGCCATCCAAGTCATGCAACAAGATGAATTGTATGAACTAGATCCGGCCCGGTTAGGGGAAGCGTTGCTTTCCAGCGTATCTCGTACCATGGAATGTGAAAAGGAACAAACGTTGCATGGACAAGGGTATTTGTCCGCGCAAGAACAACGGGCGGTTTATTACGCTATTTATACCTTGCTGCCGGAGCAAAACCGCCGGGATATCCTTTCCGTAAAAGAATACACCAAAGCTTATCCCGTTACCGATTGGGATTCTTTCCGCCAAATAGCTCAATATGCCTTGGAACTTGTCAATAAGGCCGTAGGCGATATCGCCGCGCAAACGTCTAATTACCGCTACACGTGGTTATTTTTACTGACGCACTGATTGCGTATCGGTTCTGTTTTTACACCCCGGCAATCCCCGGGGTTTTTTGTTGTCTTAAGAAAACCCCCAGCTAGGCTGGGGGTTCAGTCTTGGTTATACCGTTCCACACGAAAATAAAACTCCTTGTGATATAATTAAATTACCTGTGACAGCAGGTAATTTAATCACAAGGAGGTCCTTAACATGGATAAGGACATAAATAAGTTATCACATACAAGCTGGAACTGCAAGTATCACGTGGTATGGGCACCGAAATACCGTCGGCAAGTGTTCTACAAACAAAGGAGAGTAGAGATAGGACAAATCTTACGCAAGTTATGCGAGTGGAAAGGGGTAGTAATAGAAGAAGCGGAAGTGTGTCCGGATCACATACATATGTTGTTAAGTATACCGCCAAAATTCAGTGTAGCGGACGTAATGGGCTATATCAAAGGGAAGAGTAGTCTATTGATATACGAGCAATGGAAAAATATGCAGTATAAGTACAAGAACCGGGAGTTTTGGTGTAGAGGGTATTATGTAGATACGGTAGGGAAGAACAAGGTAAAGATAGCCGAGTATATCAAAAACCAATTACGAGAGGACCAGTTAGGAGCGCAACTACCGTTTGATAAGACCCCATGGGACAAAACGAAGTAGAGGGAACGCAAGCGGCAGGTAGTTGAAGCTAATTCCATTAGCAGCTAGTAAGAGGGGGCAGGGCCCCAATGTGAAAAACCCCCGGCTATGCCGGGGGATTTTTATTTCCCATCTCTCCACGGGTAAATTTAAAGGAGAGGTGGTTTCATGACAAAAAAATACGTATCAAGAAGTGCTTATATGGCGTACCTGGCCGCTTACAGACCTACGGTAAATTTGCATACGCCGTGTACTTTCGGGCATGATGAAAGCCTTATTTATGGCTAAGTTTTATAGGTAAACATAAAAAAAGATACCTGCTGAGGCGTGCCCTATACGGTGAAATACGCGTTTGGCATAAAGTCGATCGTAGCCATGTCGTTCTGTGAGCC
>JAZNWO010000062.1:0-16710 GCA_045593365.1 Candidatus Avelusimicrobium sp. | reverse complement strand
TAAGCTGGAGGAGTGGACAAAATATTATAATGAGCAGAGACCCCATAGAAGTTTAGTAGATAAGGATGGATTTTTGATGTCTCCCATGCAGTTCTTACAGTCTCAAATGTACTGAACCCTAACAGGCCTACCTTCACTTTTCCCAGTTTTATGCTGAAAATATGGAAATGTAAGTTAGGCAAATCCCGACAAATAAAAAAGTCGTCATTGCCGAGTGTCTTTATCGGGAATCTGAACCTTAGAAAAAAACGAGGTCCCCGATTACAGCCTTCGGGGACGACAAATCTGTATGTCATCCCCGAATGCCTCTATCGGGGATATTCCTTATTGGTTGTATTCATAAGGAAAAGACCTTATTTAATAAAGACAAGAAAGCGGGAGATTGCCGAACCCTGCGGGCCGCCAAACACTCGGGAATGACGACCTTATGTTATTTTTGATTGGTCGTTTTCCGACTGAAAAAACAAGGAAAGTGCTCTTACCCCTTGACTCGTTTTTTTTTTTTGGCATAATTTAGTATCCGGAAATTAAAATAAAGGAGACCTTATGAAAATCCGTGCATTTACATTGATTGAATTATTAGTAGTTGTTTTAATCATCGGTATACTGGCCGCAATTGCGTTACCACAATATCAAAAGACTGTAAAAAAAAGTAGAGTGGCATCCTTTTGGCCTATGGTCAAAACACTATCTGAGGTGGCGCATACTTGCCGGCTGTCAAAAGGAACGGATTGTTCTTTAGATGAATTGGATATTGATATTGCAACTTGTGTTGTTCCCCCCGGATTTGTCACTTGTAAATATGGTATATTGGACGATGCTGGGTTTGTTGGGTTTGGTGGTGAACCTGATATGGGACTAGTCATTGCAAATAATCAAAAATATTGTATATCCTATGAGATAGACACATGTAAACAATACGGAATGGGGCAAGATAGTACAGAATGTACCGAGTATTCATTTTGCGATTTTGGAACCTCATCTGGGGTATATGCTAAATACGTTACGGTTGTAGAATAGAAATAAACTGTATAGGACCAATTGTCTACTCTCCGTCACAATGGCGGGGATTTTTGTAATATGCTACGATAACGAACCCCTTTTTTTATTTACTAGGGTTATTCTCTTAGTCTAATAATTGTGTTAGATAACAATTAGGGCTAAAAGACCGAAATGGAGAGTACCCAAAGGCCCCGGAAATAGTCTGCAGGAGTTGTTTCTCCCTCGTGTTGGAAAAAAGACAGGCAAGATGATTTGGCAAAATGTTAGAATATAGCAGCAGTTTCAGCTCGTAATGGGCTGAGATTTGGGGGGGATCAAGGCGTCATGTAAAGCATTACATGGCGCTGTTTTTTTGTGTATTTCTGTCTGGTAAATTTTATTTTACTGCTCTTTTCGGAGTAAATGGAAATAAACTTTTAAAAGAAAAATTCTTTGAAACGGAGTGTGGACAAGGAAGTGTGTGCCGTAAAAGGGCAAGGCTCAAGGCGTCCGGTTGAGTCTGTAACAAAGTGCCAAAGGATTTTAAGACGAAAAAAATTGCCCAGTATAGGATTTGAACCTATGACCTTTCCCATGTCAAGGGAACGCGCTACCCCTGCGCCAACTGGGCTTAAATTCACTCAATTTTTACCAATTTCTCGTCGGAGAAATTGCTTAGCGGTTTTCTAAATTTCGGGCCGTTTTTTAGACCCCAAAAATAAATATTTACAAAAAATTTACAAGCAACTTCTAAAAAACCGCCTTCCTACTACTAATTATAGCATAATTGGAGCCTAAGCCCAAATTTTTGTGTGTTGATGTATGTATTTTAACCATATCATTTACATCTGATTATATTAAACGATTGTGCTTTGAAAAAAAGGAACCCTTTTATCATAACAATAGGTGTTATCCGGAGGAAAAAATGCGTTTTATAGACCAGGTGCAAAGCTGGGAAATAATTTTATTTTTTGGCGGTTTATTGTTTTTTGTAGTTTATTTTGGACAGAAAGTAGACTGGGAAAATATGCTTAAAAAAGATTCCCCTGTTCCCGTGCATATGGGAGCTGCCGCGGCTGTCGGTAGATTGACTTTGGTTTGATTGGGATAAGTTGCGTGGGGCCGTAATAGAAATGGCTTGTTATGCTGGCATTATTCTAGCCGTTGTTGTGGGTTTCCTTTTGAAAATTGACCGGACGGGGCAGAAATAAGAAAAATTTTTCTCTTCTGGTGTTATAAATTATCCAGTCCAAATTCATATTTACAATTCCAAGCATACCGATATTACTATCTGCTATTCTTTGCGCACACTGGCAGCTAATCAAATAGGCGGCAATATGGACGCAATCCATGGCCGCCTAATATTGCGCAGTACTATGAGCTAATATACCGATGATAAGAATAACAGCCAGTAGTTCAATAAGTGTAAAGCTGTTTCGTTTGTAATAGAAGGTCCTAGGCGATATTTCTCAGTTCTGCTCTGGTTGAAAAAACAAAAAATAGTGTACTGTTTTTTGAATATCGTTTGCTGTGCCAAAACAGCCCCTCTTGACTCGTTTTTTTTTTTTGGCATAATTTTAGTATCTGGAAATTAAAATAAAAGGAGAACTTATGAAAAGCCGTGCATTTACGCTAATAGAGTTGTTAGTCGTTGTTTTAATTATAGGTATTCTGGCATCCATTGCCTTGCCGCAATATACTAAAGCGGTGGAAAAAAGCCGTACCGTGGAGGCACAATTAATATCCAGTTCCGTATCCCAGGCCGTGGATGAATATTTGTTGGCTAATGGATTGCCTACCTCGGGACAACTGGAATTGTTAGCCAGCTCTACCAATGAAGGCGGCCAAGTAGGTATTTTAAGTATAGATGCGGAAAGCATACTGGATTGTGTGAGTTTAGCAGGCGGCAGTTGTGTGAGTAAACATTTTGTTTATGATGCTTATTGCCAGTCCACTCATTGCAGAATTCGGGCAAAGCGTTACTTAAAAAGTGATTTCAGTGATAGAAACGATCACTATATGATAGATCGCCGCTACGAAGCTACTGCGGGTACATGGGGTTGGAAAACTAGGTGTTTATGGAGAGATGAATGGGGTAAAAAAATTTGTACTTTGTTAAGTAAAGAAGGCTGGACTCTTACCGAGTGGGTATAAGCATCCCCCCGCCTAAAGCGGGGGGAATGTTAGAAAAAGCTTATAAGTCTTTTCCACAGCATTTCTTATACTTTTTGCCGCTGCCGCACGGGCACGGGTCGTTGCGCCCGATGCGCGGGCCCTCGTGCACATAGGTTTCCACTTTCGGCACATCGCCGTTTTGTTCGGCTTTTAGTTCCGCCTCGTGTTCTTTCATCCATTTTTTCATTTGGCGCACGCTCTTAAAATCTACGCCGTCTTTTTCCATGCGTTTAGCGATATCAATAAAGCGCTGTTTGATTTGCGGATCCTTGAGTTTGTTTTTGACAATGCTTGGCAAGGAATCCATCTCGCGCTCAATACGCTGCTCAATGGACTCTTTTTCAGCCACCTTGGTTTCGTTGGCGGCTGGCTTTTGCCCGGTAGTGGTAACAGGTTTTATCGCTTCCGGAGCGGTTTTTCTTTTAAATGGGTTCCACATAATAACTCCTATTGAATAAATTTTTCAATGAAATCTTTGATAATTTCTGCCTTTTCAAAGTAGTGGTCTTTACCCGGCACTACAATGCGATTGGGATGTTTTTCCCAGATCTTTAAAATTTTTTCGTCTACCTCTAATGCCTGCTCTAAGGTTTCCGTGCGGACATTACTGGACTGGTAAAAATCTTTTTTCGGCGGGGGGGATAAGTGAATGACCGCGTCATAGCGTGCCAGTTCTGCTTCCAAACTGCTGCCCATGGCTTTGAAAAAATCTTCCGGTCCGTGGGGCCAATAGACAGCGCCGTCAATGGAGCCGCGGTCACAAATAATTACCTGGGCACTACTGGTAGCTTCGGCCAGGTGCTCCAATTGGTGCACTGTATAAAAAATGATGTGCTGGGCTGCCTCCACATGGGCAGCACTGCCGTCCTTGCGCGGGAAACCACCGCTGTAAATCAGCGTGGCCGCTTCCTGTACCAGTTCAATTTTACTGCCGAAGGTTTCTTTTAAAATAGACAGCGCCGTGGTTTTTCCTCCGCTGGGGCCGCCCGTGAGAACGATTTTCTTTTTGCTCATTATTTTTTCTCCTGTTGGGGAAGTAAAGTTTCAATAAAATCTTTGATGATGCCCGCCTTTTGGAAGAAATGGTCCATAGAAGGCAGCACCATGCGGTGCGGATGTCGCTCCCAAATTTTCAAAATTTTACGGTCAATGGCGGCAGCCTCTTCCAAACTTTCGGTACGGACATTAGTGGATTGGTAAAATTCTGCCGTCAGCGGCGGAGACAAATGTATGACCGCATCGTAGCGTGCCAACTGCGTATCCAAAGTAGTGCCCATGTGCTCAAAAAAAGCTTCATAACCGTCCGGCCAATAGACGGCGGCATCCACGGTACCACGGTCACAAATAATCAAATCTGCTTCAGAGGTTTTCATCGCTAAATCTTCTAATTGCTGGGTAGTATAAAAAATGATACGTTGGGCTGCTTCTACATGGGCGCGGCTGCCGTCCTTGCGCGGGAAACCGCCGCTAAAAATCAGCGTGGCAGCCTCTGGTACTAACTCAATTTTGCTGCCAAACGTTTCTTTGAGTACGGACAAAGCGGTTGTTTTGCCGCCATTAGGACCGCCTGTTAGGGCAATACGCTTCTTCATTTTTGTTCCTCTTGCTGTACCGGGGGAAGTTGCACTTGCGGATGCAACGGCGCCCGGGCTTCGTTTAAGGCTTTGAGATATAAATTTTTTATTTCTTCAAAGTCTTTACGCTGGCTTTCCGGCACGGAGCGCAGCGCGGAACTGCGGTTTTTCATCTTTAAAAAGTCTACAAATTTATTACCCTCTTTAATACGGAAATCTAAATGCGGCCCGGTCGCTAGTCCGGTTGCTCCGACGTAACCTATGGTATCGCCTTGTTTTACCTTGGTGCCTTTTTGGGCCCGTGCGGCGTAGCGGCTTAAATGTCCGTAAGAAGTGACGTAATTGTTGGCGTGGCGTATTTCCACGTATTTGCCGAATCCGCCTTTATTGCCGACGAAAGTAATTACGCCGTCAGCCACAGTTTGTATAGGGGTACCTGTAGGGGCAGCATAATCAATACCTAAATGCGGGCGGCGTATACGCAAAATGGGATGCATACGGTTGGGATTAAAGCGCGAGGAAATGCGTACCCCGCGAAAACTAATGGGGGATTTTAAGAACATTTTTTTGTTAATTTTGCCCGTTTGGTCAAAAAATTCATCCTCGTAGTAAAAGGCATAATTTTCGCCTGTTACACTTCCAGTATAGAGGGCAGCCACTAAATCCTGTCCGGTAATGGTACCGTCTTGTGTGTAATGCTCTTCCCATACGGCGGCAAATTCATCTCCGTTGCGCGTTTCGGTGTTAAAATCAATATTCCAAGAAAAGGCGTCGGTCAAATCAATTATCAGGGATGTAGTGATGCCGTCCTTTAACATAGACTGGAATAAGGAACCGGTAATTTTTCCGGCGGTACTGCGTACGCGTGTTTTTACTTCCGTATCCGACACCCCGACTATTAATTGACCGCCTACTTCGGCTACATAATAATGGGAAAGCCCCTTTTCCAACAGCAGCATAATGAAATGATTATCCATAGTGGTAGAAATGGAATAAGTATCTGTTCGTTGCAATTTGCGGGTGTCCGTGACAGAGTTGAGTTTTTCTACGATAGCCAATACGTCACGGTTAGATAAGCCCATTTCTTGCAGGGCCATATAAATGGGCTTTTGTTGGACAGTAAACTGTGCCACATGGATTTCTTTTTCTTGCGCATTCAGGAAATCTTGCTGGTCTTTTTGCCGGGTAGTATGCACCGCAAAGAGTGTAGCGACTATGATGATGCTCAGTGTTAATATATAAAACACCACATCATGGTATCGGCGGTAATGGTGGTGTAAAAAATCAATCCATTTTTGGTACATAGTTTATTAATAGACGGCCGGAACGGTTCCGGCCGTCTTGTTATTTTATTTCTGGTCTTTTAAGAAAGAGCACAATGCAATGGCATTGAGTTTAACTTTCGGGTCATCTGCACGGGAGGGCAAAATGACTGGGATTTTCGGGCCGACTAAAATAGCGGCTGCTTCCATATGGTCGCCAAAGAATGCTAAGGCTTTGTAAAGCGGATTGGCCGCATCCAAATCCGGCAGCATTAAAATATCGGCATCACCGGCCACTTGTTTGCCCGTAATGCCTTTTTCAGCGGCGCGTTGGGTAGACATGGAAATATAAAAATCATACGGTCCTTCCACCACGCAGCCCGTGATTTTCCCTTCCGCATTCATTTGCGCCAGGGCAGCGGCATCTACGGTGCTAGGGATTTTTTCATTGACCTTTTCCACTGGGCAGACACAAGCTACTTTGGGCTTTTCTAAACCTAATTTATGAAAGGTATTTACAGCATTTTGGATGATTTTGGCTTTTTGTTCCAAGGTTGGGGCAATCACTACAGCACTGTCAGTTACCGCAAACGGTTTGGAATATTTCGGTGTGCTGTAGAGCACAAAGTGCGAGAGCAGCGCCCCTTCCGGCACCAAGTGCGCCTCTTTGTTTAAAATGGCTTTCATGTAGTATTTGGTGTCCACTAAGCCTTTAATCAAAAAATCGCCTTTTCCGGCTAAAATTTGGTCTACGGCCAGTTTGCACATGGTGGGGACATCTTCGCAGTCAATAAATTCAAATTTAGTTTCCGGTAGTCCGGCAGCTTGAACCATTTGCTTGACTTGCGCAATAGGACCAATTAAAATACCGTGAGAAATAAGCCCGTTGTCATCGGCCATTTTGATGGCTTGTAAGGCCTCTGCATTATTGGCGCCCGGTACAACGACGCGGTTAGATTTTCCTTTGACCTGATTAATGAGGTCTTGAAAACTATTGAATTTCATACGTATATTACTCCTTATTTATAATGTTTAATTATAGAGGGATTCTCTAAGGCCCGGCGCGCAGCATCGCGCAGGGCGTCTTTTTCTTCGCTACCCGGGAAAACATATACGGGCGCGATCCAGCCTACCTGCCGCCCGATTTCGTGCGGGATGTAGTGGCTGTTCATTTGCCCACCCGTCAGTGCAATAAAATCTACTTTTCCTTCCAGCACAACCGCCATAGCACCAATTTCTTTGGCCATTTGGTAAATCATGGCGTCTAAAGCTTCTTTGGCTTGCGCTTGGGTGCAAGTGATGAGCGAGCCAGGGCGTTTTTTACCCGTTTTAATAAATTCTTCCAGTTCTTTTACGTCGTACGTGCCTGTATAAGCTACCAGTCCGCCTTTGCCGCGCAGCATCAGGCGGATTTCTCTTTGGGTGTATTTACCTGAAAAACACATTTCCACCAGTTTGGTACACGGGACAGCCCCGCTGCGCTGTGGCGTCATGATGCCGTCTCCCTCGTAGCCGTGACTGACATCTATGACCTTGCCCTGCTTGTGCGCCCCGACAGAGGCTCCTCCGCCGCCATGCGCAACGATACAATTTATTTCCTCATACGTGCGACCTAATTTTTCGGCAATAAGCTGTGCGACGCGTTTTTGGCTTAATGCGTGAAAAATAGAAATGCGCGGGTTACCCGGCATTCCGCTGTAACGTGCGACAGGTTGCATTTCATCAATTACTACCGGATTGGCAATGAAGCTGGGGCATTTGGCGTATTTGGCAATCTCGCGCGCTAAAATACCGCCTAAATTGCACGCGTGAATACCGCCGTAGCGGCCCGTTTCTAAATCGGAAACCATTTGGTCGTTTACCGCGTAAACGCCGCCCTGCACGGAACGGATGAACCCGCCGCGGCCAATGACGGCATGGATTTCGTTAAGCGGAATATGGTGGTCCAGCAGATAATCCAAAATTACTTTTTTGCGTAAGGGCAGTTGTTCCGTTACATTTTTACCGTCATACGGCTCCAAATCTGTTTGCGAGTAACGTACCGTTACCTCAAAGACGGCCTTGTCTCCGCGGTAATATCCGATATCATCAGAAGTAGAGCCCGGATTAATGACTAAGATATTAGGTTGCATAACTGCTCCTATACTGGCTATATTGTAACATATTCGCATACGGTATTCGGAAGGATTTTTATTTTGATTGAAGAACAAAAAACGGTGTGCCGTTTTTTAGGTGCTGTTTGCCGTGACAAAATACCCCTTGACTTGTTTTTTTTTTTTGGTATGATATAATGGTAGTGGCAGTAAAATTAAGGTGTCATCCTGAAGAGTTGTTATTCAGAATCTCTCCCTCTTGTTTAAGAAACAACGAGGTCCTGAGCAAAGACATCTCAGGACGACACAAAAAAGGAGAATATTATGAATATAAAATCAAATCAACTAAACTGTCTCCCCGGAAAGTTTCTGTCCGGGGTCTACCGATTATTAAATAAGATAAGAGAAAAATCCTTATTTATCCAAACACTATCCAAGGAAGATCCCGGCCAACGGCCTGCCGGGATGACATCCTCTTTTGGCTTTACGCTTATTGAGCTGTTAGTAGTTGTATTAATTATCGGTATATTATCGGCTATTGCCTTGCCGCAATATCAGGTAGCAGTCAATAAGGCTCGTCTAGCAGGAGTGCTTCCTATCATGCAGGCTATTAAACAAGCTAACCAAGTATATTTTTTAGAAAATGGAACATACAGTAATGACCCGGAAGAATTAGGAATTGATTTGCCGGCCGGATATTCTCTGAGCGGTAGCGTTGAGAGTCAGGAAAGAACTCTCTCTCTGCCAAATGGTAATTTTTATCAAATAGTAAAAACAGCAGGCGGAAGTTTTGAGCATCCACGCATACAGGGTTCATGTTCTAAATGCGCCGGATCGTTGTGGGTAGCTTTGGATACGAATTTGTGGCGTTGCTATCCGAGTGGAACAGATCAAAGTGTTCGTGTCTGTAAAACTTATGGGGCTTCTCCGAGTTGTTTAGAAACTTGTAAATCAAGAGGATGTGGATGTGAGTTTTCTTTTTAGCGCGGCTTGTTGATTTTCACATGCCACAGATATTCGGTGTTGCCATGCGTGCCTTTAATGGGACTTTCCATAATTTCGCCGCTGAACGCACCGTATTTTTGCGCTAAATTTTCAGCCAGAAAATTTTGCACGCGCGCAATAGCCAGTTGCCTGTTTTCTTCGGTTTTAACAATGCCGTGCGGCACTTGTTTGGGCGTTAGTTCAAATTGCGGTTTAATCAGAAAAACAATTTCGCTTTGCGCGGCCATTACCTTGCACAAGGGTTCCATAATCATCGTTAGTGAAATAAAAGATACGTCCACCGCGGCAAACTCGGGCGGCGTGTCAAATAAATCAGCGGTCATATAGCGGGCATTGGTTTCCGGACGGAAATGAAATTTCGGGTTGCGGCGGATTTCGTCGGCAATTTGGCCTTTGCCCACATCTACCCCGTATACCTCTTTGGCTCCGGCTTGCAACATACAATCGCTAAATCCGCCCGTTGCCACGCCGATATCCACGCAGACTTTGTCTTTAACGGAAATATTCCACGCTTGCAGTGCCCCCGCCAATTTCAGCCCGCCGCGCGATACATACGGACATGATTTTTCTTTGAGTGAAATGTGATCTTCGGGTAAGACGGTACGGTCGGCGCGCGTGTCTATCTCTGCATTGACAAGTACTTCGCCCGCCATAATAGAGGCCTGCGCGCGGTTGCGGCTTTGAAAAAATCCCTGCTCTACAAGCGCCATATCCAGGCGTAATTTTTTACTTGGCATCGTCGGTATTTTGCTCAGCTTCAAACGGCTCAGTTAGTAAGGCAGCGCCTTTCTTTCTGAGTTGGGTAACTTTGAATTTTACTTCTTGCAATTTTTCGGTCATTTCTTTGGAAAGCAAAATGCCTTCTTCAAATAATTTAACCGAAGCATCCAAATCGGTTTGTTCTTCTTCTAACTTGGCTACGATTTCTTCCAAGCGTGTAAGCTTGCTTTCAAAACTATTTTTCATTTGACCTCCGCGTGTATCATACCGTCTTTAACCTGAATATAAATTTTATCTGTGGGTTTAGTTTGTTTGATTTGCGAGATGATGTTTCCGTCTTTGTCGCGTGTAATACTGTATCCGCGTCCTAATACCGCAAAGGGGCTTAATGCTTGCAATTTTTGTGTGAGTAAATCGGCGCGGTTTTGAGCTTGTGTCAGCTGCTTTTCAAAGGCATTTTCTAAGCGCAATAATAAATCATCTAGTTGCTGTTCTTTCTCTTGCGTTAAAAGTTCGGGATGCTTAAAAATGCGGCTTTGTACGGCCAGTTCCACGCGGCTTTTGGCACGCTCGTAAAAAAGCGATACAGCTTGAAATAAACGTTTTTGTAACTGCGCAATATGGGTACGTACGCCGTCGGCATTGTGTACCACCAACTCTGCCGCGGCCGACGGAGTGGGTGCACGCAAATCGGCCACAAAATCAGCAATAGTGTAATCAATTTCGTGTCCCACACAAGAGATAACCGGGATTTTGCTGTTATAAATGGCGCGGGCGACGGGTTCCTCATTAAACGCCCACAAATCTTCCATGCTGCCGCCTCCGCGTCCGACTAGTAACACGTCCGGTGCGGGTTTTAATTTATTTAAATCGGCAATTGCTTGGGCAATTTCAGCCGCGGCACCGTCCCCCTGTACTAAAGCCGGCGCTAGTACTACTTCCAAGTTGGGGCTTCGGCGGCGCAGTACCGATAAAATATCGCGTATAGCCGCTCCGGTGGGCGAAGTGACTACACCGATTCTGCGCGGAAAAGCAGGTATTTCACGTTTGTGTTCGGGAGCAAAAAGGCCTTCTGTTTCCAATTTCTTTTTTAATTTTTCAAATTCTAAAAACAAATTACCTTGGTGCAAAATTTCCACACTGGTAACAGAAATTTGATAACGACCCATTTTAGCGTAGCAAGTTAAATCGCCAAACACGCGCACTTGCAGCCCGTCTTGTAGCAGTTGGCCGCCTTTGCGTGCGTGCCATTTGAACATGACGGCGGAGAGCAAACTGTCTTTATCTTTTAAATCAAAATATAAATGCCCGCTTTGCGGCTCACGCAGGCCGCTTACTTCACCCTCCACAAACACGCCGCGAAAGACGCCCTCCATCATCTGCTTAATCGCCAGCGTAATGGCAGAGACGCTAAATACTTGGCCGCGAAACGGTGCTTCGGGTTCCATTTATTCTCCTTTGATTTTTTTCAGCCGCTCTATTAGAGCCGCTTCCTTGCCTTGCGCGGTGGGATTGAAAAATTTTACCGGATCGGGCATATAGGCTTGTTTTACATAATGGTTGGGGAAATCATGCGCGTATTTGTAGCCTCGGTTTTTAGCGCCGGAGCGCAGATGGTCCGGCACGCGGCGCAATTTACCTTCGCGCACTTCTTGCAAAGCCGCGTCTACTGCTAAGTAAGCCGAATTACTTTTCGGGCAACACGCCACATAAATTGCCGCGTGAGCCAAGGGGATGCGCACTTCGGGCATACCCAGTTCTTCGGCTGCTTGGAAGGCGGCCTGTGCAATCATAATGGCGGCGGGTTCAGCTAAGCCCACATCTTCGCTCGCGCAAATTAAAATACGACGGGCAATAAAGCGCGGATCTTCCCCGCTTTCAAGCATACGCGCTAACCAATAGACGGTTGCATCGGGATCGGAGCCGCGCATGGATTTGATAAAAGCAGAAATAATATCATAATGCTCGTCGCCTTTTTTATCGTAATTTAAGTGGCGCTTTTGGATACATTCCTGTGCAGTTTTTAAATCTACTTGTTTGATACCTTTTTTGTCCGGCTCGGTGGTGAGTACGGCAATTTCCAACGCATTTAAAATTTTGCGGCCGTCTCCGTTAGCTTGGGTAATAAAATAATCGGCGGCATCGTCCGTGAGTTGTACTTTTTCCTGCGCGGCGGCACGGTGTAAAATTTTGGCTAAATCTTTATCAGAAAGTGCTTTAAATTCAAATACGGAAAAACGCGAAAGAAGCGCATTATTAATATAAAAATACGGATTTTCCGTGGTGATACCGATTAAAATAATATCTCCGCGTTCTACGCTGGGTAGTAGGGTATCCTGTTGAGTTTTATTGAAGTGATGAATTTCATCTAAAATCAGTAAGGTGCGGCGCTCCTCAAAGGTCGGTGTGCGTGCGCGCTCTTTGGCTTCTGCAATTACTTTTTTGATATTTGCCACACCCGCGGCGGCGGCGTTGAGTTCTACGACGTGCGCTTGCGTGCGGCTGGCTACATATCGCGCGGTGGCCGTTTTGCCGCAACCCGGCGGCCCAAAGAAAACAGCGGATTTTAAGGTATCTGTTTCCAACAGGCGGCGTAACATCTTGCCCGGGCCGAGTAAATGCGGCTGTCCGGCAAAATCTTCTATCTTTTTAGGCGCTTGGCGTGCGGCTAACGGTCTGAAATCGTCTTGCATTATTTATCTGTCTCCAACGAGCTTTGCAACTGGGAAATTAAGTGGTCCAACCGTACGGTATCTTCTTTTTGTTTGCCTCCGGTGGCAATATCTTTTAAATAGGCTTTTGCGGCAAAAAGGAGTGCGGTGGTGAGCGCTTGGCGCAGGGTATCAATAACGCCCTCCTCCTCTTGCACGCGCTGCATCTCTTGTTCTACCTTTGTTGCCAAATCGCTGATTTCCACATAACCCAGTTCCGGTATTTCTACTTCTACAGGGATTCGTTTGATTTCTACGGTAACAGTGTTTTTTGCCATCTTATAACCTATCCGCTTTCTGTTGTGTTGATTTTGCTAATTCTTTATCAATGCGCGTTTCTAATTTCTTGAGTGTACTGACAGTATTTCTCTTCCACTCGCGCAAATTTTTTAGTTCTGCTTCGCTTTGGCGCAGACGTCCAATGGTATCCTCTTGTTGGCGTATTTTTTGACGCGCGGACAACAGCTCCCGCTGCAAAGCTTGTAAGCGGGAAGCCGTTTGCGAAATAAGTAATTCCAGTTGTTTTAATTTTTCTTCTTGCATTATCTTAGTTCTGCTCCGAGCGTTTCCTTGAGTCTCCCCACCAATGTATTAAAGGATTCATCTATTTCCTTATCCTTTAACGTATGGTCCTGTGCAGAGAAAGCTAAAGTAAACGTAACGCTCTTTTTGCCTTGCGGCAAATGCTCGCCTTCATATACATCAATCAAATCAAAACGTAACGTAACGGGTAAAGAGGTTTTTTCCAGTACCTGTTTAATTTGCGCATACGAAATAGTTTTGTCTAACACTATAGATAAATCTCGCAAGGAAGGCGGAAAAGCTGCCACTGCCTGGGCGGGTGTGAACAGCTGGGCATTAAATAACTTTTCCAGCGGTTTGAGCGCCAGTTCAAAGGCCCACACTTCACTGGCTTTTAGCCCGGCCGCTTGCAGGGTAAGCGGATGCAAAGCCCCCAGCACGCCTGCCTTTTTCCCGGCGATTATAATATCCATACACATTTTAGGATGCATATAAACGGGTGCTTTTTCCGCTGGGACAAGTTGTACCGTTTTAAAACCGTCCAACAATTGCGAAACGACACCCTTGATAAAATAAAAATCCGGTTTGTGCCCGTTTGGCGCAAAGAACGGTTGCGCGGGCAGCTGTCCGGCCAATACGCCTGCTACGGTGTAGGTTTCCGTAGGGAAACCTTTGGTCAGACTAAAAGTGCGGGTGGTTTCAAACAGTGCGGCATCTTGCTGTCCGTGGCGTTGGTTGAATTCTAAATTTTTGAGCAGTGCCGGCAATAAAGTCGGGCGTAAATAATCCCACCCTTGTGCCATGGCGTTTTTGATTTTAACGGCATTTTTGGGATCAAAGCCGAAAGCTTTTAATTCCTTCTCACCCAAAAAATCAATATTCTTACACTCGTAAAAACCAAGCGCACATAATTTTTCGCTACAGCGTTCCATTAAATCAACGCCTTTGGGATTATCGGTAAAACTGACAAACGCGCGGGAAGCGCCGGCCGGAATTTGGTCAAAGCCCGCAAAGCGCGCGGCTTCTTCGGCCAAGTCCCAACGGTGGTTTAAATCACGCCGGTGCGTGGGGGCCTGAAAGGTCCAAACGTCGTTGTCCGCGGTAAAATGTAAGGCTAATCGGCTGAAAATATCTTTGAGTTTTTCCTCTGCAATTTCCGTTCCCAAAATACCGTTGATTTGCGCTGGCGTAAAAGACACGACCGGATTTTCAAACGGCGTGGGATATACGTCCACAATTTCAGAGGGTGTTCCGCCGCAAGCGGCCAGTAAAAGCTCCGTGGCGCGGTGCAGGGCCAGTACAGTCATACCGATATCGGCTCCGCGTTCAAAGCGTTGGGAAGAGTCGGAAGAAACACCGTATTTCTTGGAAGTTTTATTAATCGTGGGCGCATCAAAATAAGCCGATTCCAAGAAAATATCGGTCGTATCTTCAGTAATGCCGGAATTTTTGCCGCCCATAATACCGGCCAGCGCGGTGGCTTTTTGACCATCGCCGATTAAAAGTGCATTTTCATCTAAAGTCAGTTCGCGCTCATCTAGTAAGGTAAATTTTTCATCTCTTTGCGCGCGGCGCACCACTACGGTATCGCCGTCAATTAAATTGCGGTCAAAGGCGTGCATGGGTTGACCCAGTTCAAACATGACATAATTGGTTACGTCAATGAGTGCGTTTTTGGGATTAAGCCCCATGGCACTTAAACGCTCTTTGATAAAATCAGGCGACTCGGCGTTTTTGACACCGCGTATCATGCGGCCACGGTAGCGCGGGCAGGCTGCTACATCTTGCACGTCCACTTTTAGGGCGAGGCCTTCTCCTTTAACGACGGGCGAAGCGGGAAGTTTGACCGGTTTATTGAGCAGTACTCCCAGTTCGCGTGCAACGCCTAAATGGGAAAGTAAATCGGGGCGGTTAGAGGTAATTTCCAAATCAAACAAAGCATCCGCTTTGCCGTACAAACTGCGCACGTCTGTGCCGAGCGGAATGTTTTCATCCAGTACCAAAATACCGCGCGCGCGGGTGTTGGTGAGTCCTAACTCATCAGAGGAGCAAATCATCCCTTCACTAACAACTCCGCGGATTTTGGCCGGGGTCAAAACGATTTTGCCTAAACGTGCCCCTACGCGGGCCAACGGTACTTTTTGTCCGATGGCTACATTGGGCGCCCCGCAGACCACGCGTTGCGTTTTTCCGTTGCCTAAATCCAGCGTGACTAGATGTAAATGGTCGGAGTCGGGGTGATTTTCAATTTGCACAATTTGTGCTACGTTGACTCCTTCAAAATCTGCCCCCTTTTTCTCAATAGAGGCTACTTCAATGCCCAGTTTAGTAAACTGTGCGGCCAGTTCTTCCGGTGTGTAATCCAGATCAATAAAATCTTTGAGCCAACTATATAATATTTTCATGGTAACCTCTAAAATTGATTGAGTACGCGCAAATCATTTTCATAAAAAGCGCGAATATCGTTAATATTCATCATCATCATGGCCAAGCGTTCCACGCCCATGCCAAAGGCATAGCCGCTAAACTTTTCCGGATCAATGCCGCAGTTTTTAAGCACATTGGGATGCACTACACCAGAGCCGAGCATTTCAATCCAGCCGGTGCCCTTACATACATTGCACCCTTTCCCAGCACAAAACACACATTTCACGTCCACTTCGGCGCTGGGCTCTGTGAACGGGAAGAATGACGGGCGGAAACGAATTTCTGTTTTATCACCTAACAAGCCTTTCATAAAAGCGGTTAAATCACGCTTGAGGTCTGCCATGCTGACGTTTCTATCAATGTACAATCCCTCAATTTGGTGAAAGACCGGACTGTGGGTGGCATCTAAACTATCGTTACGGAACACACGCCCCGGTGCCATGATGCGAATAGGCGGCTGGTGTTTCTCCATAAAGCGGCTCTGTACATTGGAAGTGTGTGTGCGCAATACCATAGAGATCGGGGAGCCGGTTTGAGCGAAAAAGGTATCCTGTGCGTCGCGGGCCGGATGATGCTGCGGAATATTGAGCATATCAAAATTATGCTTTTCGTCTTCCACCCACGGGCCCTCTGCCCATGTAAAACCGAGTTTAGACAAAATATCGGTCATGCGTTTTTGCGCGATAGAGAGCGGGTGGCGTTTCCCTTGTGCCATGGGGCGTGCCGGTAAAGTTAAATCCAGTTGTACGCGGTTGAGTTCTGCATTGAGTTGCGCGGCGGAAAGGACGGCTGTTTTGTTTTCCAAAGCAATAGTAAGTGCAGCTTTTAAAGCGTTGCCTAAAGGACCGGCCACTTTTTTGTCCTCTATAGAAAAATCCTTCAGATTTTTAAGCAGCTCAGTCAGTGCGCCTTTGCGCCCAAGGGTTGCCACGCGCAATTCCTCCACGGCGTTTAAATCAGCCGCGGTGTTAATTTTTGCAACGTATTCTTGCTCTAATTGAGAGCAAGTAGTTTGAAATTCTTGGATGGTCATAGATACCATTATTTTACTTTATTAATAGGGGTATTGGCGGGAAAATTTAAAAAAGTGCTGTTACCTCTGTTAGGGTTCAGTACATTTGAGACTGTAAGAACTGCATGGGAGACATCAAAAATCCATCCTTATCTACTAAACTTCTATGGGGTCTCTGCTCATTATAATATTTTGTCCACTCCTCCAGCTTAGCATTTAATAAATCTG
>JAZNWO010000061.1:0-25761 GCA_045593365.1 Candidatus Avelusimicrobium sp. | reverse complement strand
GGGGACCTCGTTTTTTTCTAAGGTTCAGATTCCCGATAAAGACACTCGGCAATGACGGCTTTTTTATTTGTCGGGCGGAGCACAACCTACATTTCCATATTTTCAGCATAAAACTGGGAAAAGTGAAGGTAGGCCTTGACTTGTTTTTTTTTTTTGGTAAATTATCTATAGCTGTAGATTGCAAGATATTATTTGTTGACTTGGCTTGCGAGGTATCGCAAGGTCACAAAACAACATTATATCCCGCATAGAGACACTGCGGGATGACGACAGAAAAAACATAGGAGAATATATGAAAAGAGCATTTACACTCATTGAATTACTCGTCGTTGTTTTAATCATTGGCATACTGGCGGCTATTGCCCTGCCGCAATATCAAAAAGCCGTCGATAAAGCCCGTATGATGAATGTTATTTATACACTTAGAGCCATGAGAGATGCACAAGAAGTATATTACTTAGCAAATGGAGAATATGCTACCGACTTTAGCCAACTGGACATTGACGTTCCGGGCGGTTATAAAACAAATACCAATGCTTACACACGTCTCTATAACAACGGAACAAAATACTTCATGTGGATAAACGACGGAAAAGTGCAATCCATTTACGGTTATCCGGCTGGTTTTGAAGAAAAAGCAGGACTGGAACAATATTTGCAACATCATGATGTAAACGAACATAGTCCGGCAGGTGCATTTCTATCTTGTGTAGGAAGAAATGAGCGCGGATATAAGGTATGCCAGGCACTAGGCGGAGTATTAAGAATTACTTCCGGTGACAATGACGTAAATAAACATTACACCATAACTTTCTAAACAGAAAGCTCCCCACCAGGGAGCTTTTTAAATGGAGCGGGCGAAGAGAATCGAACTCTCGTCTCAACCTTGGCAAGGTCGCGTTCTACCATTGAACCACGCCCGCAAAAATTGCCGTACAAATAGTATAGCAAATTTTACTTCAAAAGTATAGGCGCTATCTTTTTCAAATACGAATTTTCCGACAATACCTTGCGCACATTTGCATTTTGTTTTAATGCCGTAAGTGTCGGACTGGCCTGTATCAGTTTAGCGGCCGCGGCCGGATTATTGCGATAAAATTTTCCCGGCTCACTTAACAACAGGTAGGCAAAAAAGCGGCTGCCCGCAAAAGCCTCTAATACCTCCGCAGAAGCCAAGGCCTTTTGAACTACTTCATCTTCAAAAAAAGCACGTACTTGCTCTTCATTGGCTACAGCCTGCGCCAACGAGGTCTCGTTCTCCAACATAGCTGCCACCGCCGGACGTGCCAAGAAAGCCTTTGTCATGGCATCCTGGTTAAATAGATAACGCAAAAGCTCCGGGTCCTCTATATTGGAAGAAACATTAATGGAAAGGGCCCAAGGGGCTGTGCCGATAATCTCATAATTTTTAGGTGTAAAGGCCCGATAGTTGTTGCGGCTGATAACCGGCAAGGTGGCACCGGATCCGACGGCACTTACACTGCGTTCCAGTCCTTCATTAACCTGCACATACCGCTTACCGCTTTGCGGTGAAAAAGTTTGGTCCACCACCAACCCTTTTAAAGCGGTAGCATCTAAAAACGACGTAACATTTTCTGCACGGTATTTTATGGAAAAAATAATTAATAAAGAAATCGCTACTAATCCCAGCACCAACCCGGCCAAAATCATAGGTAACCGGCTATGTGCTGGCGATTTTGTCGCTAACTTTTTTGACGGTGTTTCAGCGGGCGGTTCCTCTGCAGGCAACGGGGCAGGTGCAAGCTCAATAGGATCAAGCCCGGGCTCTTGCACAGCCGGTGCAGCTTGAACCGGAGCAGCTTTCGCAGGCGTTTGTTCCTGCAGGACTGGTTCCAGTTCGGGAAATTCAAGATTGGAATATGCCTGCTTTTGTGCAGCCGGAGCAAGCTCAACAAATTCAGGTTCGGCAGGCTTTTGCACCGGTTCGTCAGATGCAACGGCTAAATCAAGCGCTTGTATCTCCTCCGGCATACCTTCTATTATCGGTTGCCCGGTAGCAAGGCCCTGCGTCCATTCCTTTGTCATCTCTTGCGGTGCCGCTTTGTCCGCACCTTGTGTGGCGTCTTTAGAAAACCCCAAAGGTTTCAATTCCGGTAATTGTTCCATTTCTGATTCTTTTTCCATACCGATATTGTAACAAAAAAAATTCACTTATGGTAATTCTCCCTTATTTGCTGCGGATTTGGTATAGTCTATATATATCTGAAATGGAGCTGTTTATGAAAAAAACTATCTTTTACCACGATACAGATTGCGGCGGCGTAGTATATTATGGCAATTATTTAAAATTTTTTGAAGAAGCCCGCACCTTGTATATGCAAGAGAAAGGTTTTTCTATTCCCGCCTTAATGAAAAAAGGATTGTTCTTTGTAGTGGCACGGCAGGAAGTAGAATACAAATACCCGGTTCGCTATGCGGACGAAATTGAAGTTAGCACAAAAATCTTGGAAGTATCCGATATCAAAATTGTATTTGAAAATATCCTCACTAACCAAAACGGGCGCTTGTGTACCAAGGGGAAAACGACACTGGTCTGCGTCAATAAAGACGGTATGCCTACCCCCATGGGCGTGGACATAAAAACTGCGATGGTGTAAGCGTATCTAATTATTTATGAGATAGACCGCTCCATTTGATTTAATCAAAATCCAGCAAATAGATTTACAAACTTTTTTGAATTTATCCACAAACAGATCCTTAGCACCACCGAAACCTTTACCGTTTGTGACGCATAAACTTTTGTTTAAAAAAAGGAACCCTGACAAAGGACTCCCTTTTTCTCTTGTAGCTAAAAAATTTATTTGTATTCCAATTTAACCAATTTGTACGTACGCGGACCTTTGGGCAACTGCGCTACAAACTCGTCACCCTCTTTATGTCCTAACACGCCGGAAGCCAACGGACTCTTTACAGACAATAACCCCTTGTCCGGGTTAGATTCCATCGGTCCGACCAAGGTGTACGTAAATTCCAGTCCGGCCTGCACGTCTTGAATGGTCACGGTTGCACCAATGCGTGCCTCGCTGTGGTCCACTTCCAAATGATCCGTAATTTCCGCACTGCGTAACGTATTTTCTAATTCCTGAATACGGATTAACGTCTCGGCTTGTTTTTCTTTGGCGGCGTGGTACTCGGCATTTTCTTTCAAATCGCCTTGTGCGGCAGCTTCACCAATTTCTTGCGACAGTTGCGCCTTCGTATCTTTTAAATTTTTTAGTTCCCCCATCAGGGATTCATATTTTTTACGGCTGATATATACTTTTTCCATAACATACACTCCTGCTAAATAAAAGTGTAGCAATTCTGCGCGGGATTGGCAACCTTACCTCAAAAAAGGTATAAAATAATTATGATAATCTTCAGACGTTGTTTCCTCTGCTGTCTAATCTTGTTGGCCGCTGTAATGCTGCCGGCTAAGACGCGCGTAGAAATTGCTGAAGAAAATTCGGCCGCTGTAGTTGCCGTCAACGTGCTCAAACCGGACGGAACACTTTTTACAGGTACGGGATTTGTGGTAATGCCCGACGGCATAATTGCCACCAACCGTCATGTAATTGAAGATGCTTTGTTTGTAAATATTACCTTTAACACCGGAGCGGTTTCCGGTCAAGCCGTTTTGCTGGCACAATCGGAGGTAGTAGATTTAGCCTTATTAAAAATTGCCGCGCGGGATTTACCCACCGTAGAACTGGCTGATTCGGATTATGTATTGCCCGGACAAGAAATTACGGTCATCGGCAATCCGCGCCGTTTGCAAAATACCGTCACTTCAGGTTTAATCAGCCAAGTACGCCAACAAACACGCGACATAATATGGCACCAAATCAGTGCGCCTATTTCACCTAGTTCCAGCGGTAGTCCTGTTTTTGATGAACAAGGCCGCGTGATATCAGTAGCCTTTTCCAGCTACAAAGGAGAAGATAACCAAAATTTAAATTTTTCTGTTCCTTCCAATTATTTAGTGCAATTATTAAACCAGCAACACTATTTCCCTCCTGTATACTCTCCGTCTGCTGGCACAGCTCCGCTGACTTACTGGCAGCGTATTAAAGCACACTTGGCTAAATCCTGGAAAATTTTAACCGGCTTCTTTGCCTCCTGATTCTATAAATTTCTCTTGCAGAACGCTCCCAAAACGGCTACACTAATACAGTAGAGGAGAATATTATGCTGTCACCTGAAAAAAAGAAAACCATTGGAAAATATCTCGTTGTTATTTTGTGTGTAGCTATTTTATTCTTTTTGTTGTTGCCACTGTTAGATAACAGTCCGGCAGGCCGTTCGTCTGCAAAGGTAAAAAAGGCCACCCCGCAAATTTTCACCTCCAATCCACTAGCTGAAATGGCCCGTAAATTATATGGACTGTTTACTCCTAAAAAACGGGCCGTTCGCAAACCGCAGCAAATTGCCACCACGGAACAAGCTGTTTTTCAGGCACGTGCAGCAGCGCAAGCACCGGACCAAACCAGCGAATATTCACAACCGGTACCGGTATCGTATGACGGATACGATAATGCCGCGTTTGTAGATGAGAGCGGAGAATGGGTATTAATCCAACAAACCGCTCCCCAAAGCAGCCAGCGGGGATTACACGACGTTTCGGTGTCAGATTCAGCGTATGAAAAATTTGTACGCTCGGAACGCCAGGCCAGATATGCAGGTGGTACTTCCAGCCCCTCTAATGAAATTCCTTCCTCCCAGTGGGCCCGTGTTTGGAGTCCGGTTAAAAAACTTTTTGGAAACAAGGATTCGCAAGTTATAGCAGCCGGCTCCGCCCCCAAAAGCGTACCGGCACGGCCTTTGGCTGCTGGAAACACCTCCCCGCAAAAGCAAGGTGCCAAACAACCTAAAGATTTTGCAAAAGCAGGTTTGGACCAGGTGGGTTGGGAAACCCTTCCTCCATCTGCACAGCAAGCAACTGCTGTTCGTTTAGCAGCAGAAGGACTGTTATTTGATCCGGAAAAAACTTTAAACGAGGCTGCGAAAAATCTGAATGAAACAGCTGAAAAATCACTTAATGCAGAGGACTATGAGTCTTTTACACAATTGGTAGATAAACAAAAACAACAAGAGCTGCAAAAAATCAACCAAACCTTATTAGCCCAAATTAAAACGGATGCAAAAAACGTGAAAACGCAGCCATATTTGGCAGCCGATTTTATAGTTTCCGCACCGGAACAAGGACTTAACATCAAAGCAGCCACGGACTGCGGAGACAATAACAAACCGTCTGCCTTCTTTCATAACGATCCAAATATGTGCGGGTTTGCCTTGCCGGATGACCAGTCCGTCAAACCCTCTGCTGATGAGATACCTGTCTTGACCGTTATGAATTGGGTAGAAGCCGGACAGAACCCCTTTGTACGGCCCGCCGAAACCGGCCAAACAACAGAAAAATCCTTTGACCAACGGGTATACGAGAAAATTACAGAAATACAATTAAAAGCAACCGGATGTGATAAAAAGCCGTGCATACTGGTTGCTTCGCCTGACTATACAGGAAACGATTTAAAAAATTCCTTGCACGAGGGAAGTATGCAATTAGTTACCTTGCCTTCCTCCATAGGAACTGACGAATTACGAAAAGCCCTCACGGCAGATGCTGATTTTTCAGAAGAGGAACAAACCCGGCTTAAAACTTTAGATTTAGCTCTTTACCGGACCGCCTATCACCCGGTGGCACCGCAGGAACTCAACACTTTACCTGCAGATACCTGGGTGTATACTTTTGCCAGTGCGGTAGCCTTACCCTTAGTGGAGCAAGGATTTGCCACACCGCAACAAATAGCTTATCCTGCCCAACCCTACGAAACTTTTAACTCGGAGGTTTCGCCGCAAGAACAGGGCCAGGCTATGCGCGAACAAATAAACCAAAAAAGTGAACTGGTCAAGCAACTGGATAAGGAGGGTATGAAGCAGATGAGCCAGCAAGCCGTCACTTTTTTAACCGGGAAAAAAGTAGCAGAAGCGGCCCAAGAGGCCCAAAAGAATTTAAACAAAAGTTTAAATGAACAAATGGAGCTTCTCACTCCTTGACACGGTTACTATACCGCTTTTCTAAGTCCGCCTGTTTTACGGCGGGCTTTTTATTACCGGAACAAAACTCCCTCTTTTCGCCTCCGTCCGAAAAAATCTCCCGCGCCCGCGCGTTCGGCCCGGACTTGCCAGGCTTGCCCTAAAACAGTTATACTACCAATAGGGCCCTAGGTCCGTAGTTGTGGTATGTTTATTGAATAGGGAGTTTTATGAAAAGGATATTGTTATCTGCTTGTGTCATATTATGCGCCGTATTTGTGTGCGGCTGTTATGCTAAAAAAGATGCCTCTTATAACCGCCAAACTGATGCCGACGGCTACGAACGCAATTTCCGCAAGTATGTATTCGCTTCGTGCCAAGACCCCGGGAAATTTTACAGCACTTACGCTTTGGCTACCTTAAAGGCCAAACCCACGGATTGCGACCCGCGTTATAAAGTTACTTTTGTCAACGGCCCCTGCAAAGGAAAAACCATCCGTACTGAGGACGTAATTGAAAAAACTTCTCCCATTGACGGAGGATTATTAGTAAAGGGGGAAGTGGTCCTGCGTGATTATCACAATCCCAAGAAACTGGATAAAGATACAGACAAATTAGACCACTGGAACAAGGCCGTTATTTACGATACCTCCCGTTTGGATCAAGGTGTCGTGGAACTTGAATTTCCGCGGGATCGCAACGACTTTATGGCTACCCGCGAATTTATCTACGTACAAAATGTACGCTATATTCAAAAACCGCAAACCAAAGAGCCCCGCATTTGGTTATAAGGAACTTTTATGCTAAAAAAATTATTCTTTGTACTAATCACTTTTCTGCCGCTAGCCGCCGCAGCCCAAGAAAATATCCCGGAAACCTTACTAATAGATGTTCCCACTGCCACAGTGTTGGACAAGTATCAGGCTTCCTTAATGACCCGCGCCTATGCCAACGGCTCTGTGATGGAAAGCATAGATTTTGGCGTCCTGCCACAAATCAATATCGGAATGTCCTTGGCTGTGTATGAACTGGTAGGCAATTCAGACGATATCAAAATTCTTACTCCGGATTTTCAAGCCAAATGGAAACTATTCGACGGGAATTTATATTTCCCGGCTATCGCAATTGGCTACGACGGACGGCGTTACGGATATATTCGCCCTGTAAAAAAATATTTAGATGACCGCAAGGGCGGTTATTTATCTATGTCGCGCGAAATTGTTATTCCGGGATTAGAGGCCACGGCTGGCGTAAATTTATCGGATTTTGATGTGCACGAAGTTTATTTCTTTACAGGGCTTTCCGTGCGCATAAACACATGGGCCTCCTTCTTGGCCGAGTGGGATAACATAAACGATATGCGCCATTCCCGGTTAAACTTAGGGGCGCGCGCATATTTAACGCCTTCACTGGCTTTGTCAGGTGCCGTGCGGCGCATTGGCCGCGGAGACGAAAACGAACGCGTGATACAATTGCGTTATGTAACTAATTTTTAGAGGAATTATGGCATCCAAAAATCCAACTGTTCCTTTCAAAAGACGAACTATCTTTATTAAAAAAAACATACAACTGCGCTATATGGCGCTCATTGTGCTTAGCGTGTTGTCCGGACTACTGATTATGGCCTATGAGCTGACCTTTACGCTGCATGATATTTTTGACCAGTACCCCGTACTCTTGCAACCACTGTATGATAATTTCCCCGCTATTGCATACAGTTTTATCTACAAGTTAATTATTTATGTGGTATTTGTCGTTTTGATTTCCGCTATTCTCTCTCATAAAATGGCTGGCCCTATTTACCGGTTTGAACAAACTTGTAAAGCTGTAACCAAAGGAGATTTCTCCCAAAGGGTACACTTACGCAAGGGCGACCAATTGACCGAATTACAAGAGGAATTTAATAAAATGATGGATCGTATAGAAGCGGAAATTAAAAAACAAAAATAGGAGTACTATGAAGAAATTAATTTGGGGAGGTTTGTTGCTTTGTCTGGCACTGCCTGTTTGGGCGCAGAAGGAATATGCCTTGCAATTTTCCAGTTTACTCAATGAGGATCTCACCCTGGAAAGTGCCATTCGGCTGGGGTTAGAAAACAATAACCGTTTTTTAGCCGCCCAGCAGGAAATTATCGTAGCAGAACAAAAAGTAAAGGAAGCTAAATTCTTATTCTTGCCGCAATTGGCATTGCAAGGTACTGGCACCTGGTATGATTTGGATTATCCCATGGTCCTTCCTGATGCTGTGGCTAACCGCCTCATTCCCAGTAATAATTTGCTTTCTAACAATAATGAACACCAATTTTACGGAGCCGGCATTACTGCCACCCAATACCTTTACAGCGGCGGCCGGTTGCGCAATACACTCAAAATTGCACAAGCTAACTTAAAGCAAGCCCAAAGCAAATATGAAACGGTTAAAAACGCGTTGGTGCGCGACATTAAACAAACTTTCTTTACCTTGCTTTATGCACAATATAATGCCCAATTGGCTGCAGATGTACAAACCAAATCCGCCCGGTATGTACGCGCCCTTTCTGTATCGGAGTGGGAAAAGGTTAAAATGCAATATTTAACCGCCCGTTTAGCTTCCCAAAAATCTGCCGCCGACAACGAACTACAAAAAGCACAATTATCTATGTTGGTAGTTTTGAACAAGGAATTAAATTCCCGTATTACTGTCAAAGGGGATTTTAAGCCGGTAGCTATTAAACAAGATTTAAACCATTTAAACTTGTGGTCTATGGAATTCCGCCCCGAATTAAAAACGGCTATTTACGCGTTGGAGTTGGATAATTTGGCCATTGACTTGGCTTTATCGCGTAAATATCCGGATATTATTTTGATGGGCAGTTACGAACGTTTGGGTTTTGATTCTTTGGAGGATGAAAATAAACAAATTTCTTTAGCAGTACGCTTGCCGCTTTCGTACACTTTATTTACCCAAGGTACCCGGCGAAAAGCAGAACAAAAACAAAGTACCTTGCGCCGCGCCGAGATAGAAGATACTATCCGCGTACAAGTAGCACAAAATTACGCCAATATGCTTTTTTGGCAAACGGAAGTACTCTCCCGCCAGGACACCTGGAATGCGGTGCAAAAATCTTTTTCGCGCGCCGAACGGACCGCCGCACCGGACTTAACCGCTTTAGAAGCTTTAGAGGCCTACTACCAAACCGGCCAGTCTTATTATCAGGCCGTGCGTGAAAACTTATCAGCTAAAGCCGGGCTGGAGTGGTCTATCGGACAGGATTTATAACACACCAAACGGGGGTTGCGTGAAGAAAATTCTAATTCTGTGCTGTTGGATGGCACTTAGCTTGTCAAACGCGTGGGCCTTACCCCCGGTCACGCAAGACAATGTATTGCGGGCTTTTTTATGGGAGGAATTGCTTAAACTCCCTAAAGAGGAACGTCCCCAGGTGGGGCTCGCTTTATCGGCAGGTGGTGTACGCGGGTTTGCCCATGTAGGAGTGTTGGAAGTATTGCATAATGCAGGCGTACCCATTGATGCCATGGCCGGAACCTCTATGGGCGCCGTGGTGGGTTCCTTCTACGCCGCCGGATTATCCGTGCCACAACTGTGGGAAATTAGTTCCCATATTACCATGGATAAAATCACACCGGACTTTAACTTAATGGGAATGTTGCGTTTTATCTTTTTACAACGTTTGCCCTCCTCTAAAAATTTGCAAAATTTCTTTCAGCAACAACTAGGCGATATGCAATTTGAAGATATGGTTATCCCCTTTGCTACAGCGGCTATGGATGTGAAAACCGGCGAGCAAGTGGTATTTGATTCAGGTCCGGTGGATATCGCTGTACGGGCCAGCATGAATTTGCCGGGTGTTTTTGACCCGGTGCCCTACCGCCATCGCCATTTGGTGGACGGGGCGGTCGTGAATTATTTGCCCGTCAATTTAGTCAAAGCAAAAGGGGCCGATTATATTATTGCTTCCGTAACGCCGCCGGATTTTTATTCGCAAACTCCGCAAACGGTAGCGGCTTATTTACTGCGTGTAGGTGATGTGCGCGGGGCTGCTATGATACAGGAATCTGCCCAAAAAGCTAATTTTGTCATTGAAAACCGCGTGCTGGGAATAGGTACTTTGGAACTAAATAAATTACACCAAGCCGGAGAAATAGGTATTCGTTCGGCCAACAAAAAACTGGAGGCACTGCAGGAAGACCTGCTGTTGTTTGCATTAGATGACCTTCTCAAAAAATAAAATTTTAGGACTTGTCTTGTGCCTGCTTTGTGCGCTGCCCGTGCACGCCAAATGGTTTGGGCTGGTAACCGCAGACCGTCAGGAATTTGTCAATGCCCGCGCAACATACGACCAGGGCGATTACGAAAAAGCCGTCCAACAATTATCCGACTACATTTACAAAACTAAAAACATCAAACGCCGCGAGGCACGCGCCTACCGCCTGTTGGGTCTGAGTTATGAAAAACTAAATCACCCGGAAAAAGCCTTGGAAGTTTACTCGGAAGCTTTGGAATTTCACCAAAAAAACATTCCACTGCTGCTAGCCGCAGCGCGGCTGTACCAACGTACGGATTTATTGGACCAGTCCATTAAACTCTATGACCGCGTGCTGAAATTAGAGCCGGACAATGCAGAAGCGCTCTCCGGCCAGGCAGACAATTACATTGATATGGGCTTTTATTCCAAAGCGGTTTCTTATTATGAAAAATTTTTGGCGCAGCACCCTCAAGCTCCTGCTATTCACCGTGCCCGCTATGCTTATGCGTTTTTAAAGCAGCGTGATTACAAACACGCCTTTATCAACATTACACTGGCTAAAAAAGAAGATACGCACAATGCCGATTATTGGCTACTCAGTGCACGCGCCTACAAGGGGCTAGGGCGTATGGACGACGCGCTGGCAGATTTGGATATGGCCATTTGGCTGGCCCCGCAGCAAACGGAGCTGCGCATCATCAAATCTATGTGGCTATATCAGTTGGGTAACCGCACAGCATCCTTGCAAGAGGCGCGCACTCTTTTGCGCCAGGAGCCCAAAAACGAATTAGCTTTGTTTATGGTGTATATGAATTTGAAGGACCGTCGGCCGGTCCAGGCCCGCCAAGCCCTGCAACAAATTACCGCGCAAAACAGCGAGTCCTTTGCCGCACGCGTTGCCAAAAAAATTTTAGGGAAATAATTATTTAATTACTAAAAATTAATTTACAGAGTAACACGGAAACATTTTCCGTCATCCTCCCCTACGCACGTATCTCCTGCGCTTTCTCCCAAAGATTTACATAGCCAAATATACTTATCATTTTGTGCATAACAGTATAAACCACCGTCTCTAGTCATATAAACGGCCAACGTATATAAGAAATTATTTTGACTATCTATTCTCCACACATGCGGACTGCCGTTACTTGGGTGGACCCCCGCATAAAAATATGAATTAATTTTCCATCGGGAAGCATTAGAAGTATCTATGGCCGGAATAGTAACAGACAATTCCTCCAATTTAGTGCTTCTTTTACCATTTTCCAATTCGTAGGCTTCTTGTGCTTGTTTTAAGGTTTTAAGCAACACAAAGGCTTGTGCCGCACGACTTTTTTCCACTGCCTTTCTGTATTGCGGCAGCGCCACTGCGGCTAATATACCAATAATTAAAACAACGACCAACAACTCTATTAGTGTAAAGGCTTTCCTCATGTTCTCTCTCCTTTATTTCAATCTCCGGATACTAAAATTATGCCAAAAAAAAAACGAGTCAAGGGGGTGGTATTTTGGCGCAGCAAACACTATCCAAAAAACGGCACGCAAAAAGTATCGTGCCGTTTTTTGTTTTCAGTCAAACAGGACATAACATAAGGCCGTCATTGCCGAGTGTTTGGCGGCCCGCAGGGTTCGGCAATGACGACCCTATTTACTAATAGCTTTACGCTCATTGAACTGTTAGTCGTTGTTCTAATTATAGGCATACTGGCTGCGATTGCCTTACCACAATACCAAAAGGCCGTGATGAAAACGCGTTTTACACAGCTTAAAGTATTAGCACACAGTTTGGCTCAAGCTGAGGAAGTTTATCACTTAGCTAACGGATATTATGCCACCAAGCTGGAGGATTTGGATATACAGCATGCCGGCGGCACACTTGATCCGGAAAGAGCAAACCATTATAATTACGATTGGGGAGAGTGCTATCTAGAGATCGCTACTTCTGACAATACAAGTAGAAACCAAGTCGCCTGCCTCAATACAGATACTGATATGAAGTATCAGGTTAGATTAATACATTCTACCGATGGAAACAAGCAAACTTGTGCGGCATATAATACAGATTTATCTTCTGTGCAAAACCAAATATGTGTAGCAGAAACAGGAGCAAGCACCTATACTAGCAGAAACACTTCCGCCGGTTACACGACTTGGAGATATCAATAAATTCTAATTACAAAAAGCGCAAGGTTTTTGACTTGCGCTTTTTGATTTTTTCTTTTTACAAAAAACTTATTTGATTAGGCCCATTTCTTTGCCGACTTTGGCAAATTTGGCCGCGGCAAATTCCAGGTCTTTGCGCGTGTGACCTGCGGTCACAATAGTGCGCAAACGCTCTTTGCCTTTCGGAACGGTCGGAAACACGATAGCGAGCGCAAACACGCCCTCATCAAACAGGCGTTTGCTGAGCTCCTTGGCTTTGGCGCTCTCGCCCACCATGACAGGCGTGACAGGCGTTTCGCTGTGTCCGGTATCAAAGCCGGCATCTTTAAGTGCCTGTTTGAAATAATGCGTGTTATCCCACAATGCTTTCAAACGCTCGGGCTCATTTTCAATCACGTCTAGCCCCGCTAAACAGGTGGCAATTACAGAGGGCGGTTGTGAACTGGAAAATAAGAACGGCCGCGCGGTAGATACCATATAATCGCGCAGTTTCTGCGGGCCGCACACATAACCGCCGACGGCCGCAAATGCTTTAGATAGCGTACCGATTTGAATATCTACTTTGCCTTGCATCTTAAAATGCTCCACGGTGCCGTGACCGTGTTTACCCAGTACCCCGGATGCGTGTGCGTCGTCAATCATCGTCAGTACGCCGTGTTTGTCACACAGTTCCACGATATCAGGCAAATTACAAATATCGCCGTCCATACTAAATACGCCGTCGGTTACTAATAATTTGCGGCGGGCGCGTTTAACTTCTTCACTCTCCAAAATTTCTTTTAAATGCGCCATGTCACTGTGGCGGTATACTTTTTTTTGCGCTTTGGCTAAGCGGCCGCCGTCAATAATAGAAGCATGGTTTAATTCGTCGGAAATAAGTACGTCTTGGGGCGAAGTCATCAAACATTGGCAAGTGGCCGTATTGGCGGTAAAGCCCGACTGCGTCAAAATAGCCGCTTCCGCACCCTTAAACGCCGCCAAGCGTTTTTCCAATTCTTCGTGCATCGTCATCGTACCGATAATGGTGCGCACAGCCGCCGTGCCGATACCGTATTTTTCCACGGCTTCCATAGCCGCTTTTTTGACTTTGGGGTGCGTGGTCATATTGAGGTAATTATTGGAAGTCAAATTGACTACCTTTTTCCCGTCAATCACCGCCACCGGAGCTTGTTCACTCTCTAAAATATGCAGCTTAATAAAGCGGTTTTCCGCTTTAAGTTGCGCTATTTCTTCGTCTAAAAAATCAAACTTTTTATTCATAGTTTCTCCTAAGGAATCATAATGACTTTGCCGCATTTGCGCTCCGGATCTGTCATGGCCGCAAAGGCTTTTTCAAAATCTTTCATTTCAAATTCATGCGTAATGACCGGGCGCGGATTAATTTTCCCGCTGCGCAGTAGCGCGTCCATGGTGTACCAACTTTCATACACTTGACGTCCAGTTAAACCCTGCACTTGCACCCCTTTAAATACAATTAAATTCGCATAATCAAGGGTAATCGGCCCGCCCGGCAGCCCAAACGCCACAAAATGTCCCGCCGGTTTAATGGCGCGCAACGCTAAATCAATACCCGCCGGATGACCTGACATTTCAATCACTACGTCCACGCCCTTTTCATCGCCGGATGCCTTAATAATTTTTTCCAGAGCTCCTGCCTCGCTGGGGTCAATGATTACATCTGCGCCCATTTGTTCGGCCAGTTTTTTACGAAAAGCGGAAGTTTCGGTGGCAATGACTTTGGCCGCACCCGCGGCTTTGGCCACATTGGCGGCAAATAATCCCTGCGCCCCCATACCGTTTACCAATACCGTTCTGCCAACAATATCATTTTTCAAAGTGGCATACACAGCATTTCCTAACGGTTCCATAATAGAGCCGATATCTTTTAAACTGTCGTCACTATGTTTCCAACCGCAGCGCGCCGGAATAGCAGCATACTCTGCAAACCCGCCGGGGCGGTCTAAACCGATGGTTTGATTATGCGCACATACATCGCGGTGATTGTGGCGACACTCATAACACTGTCCACACCACACGTGCGATTCAATGGAAATAAAATCGCCTTTTTTAAATCCTTGTGCATCCGGACCGACTTCTTCCACCGTGCCGCACAGTTCGTGCCCAAAAACAAATGGGATGGGAATGCGCTGCGGGGCCCAACCCGTGTAATTATACACGGGGATATCACTGCCGCAAATGGACGTTCTGTAAATTTTGACAAGGAGTTCGTCGCGTTTAATAGTAGGCTTTTCTACGTCAATAAACTGCGCGCCTTTGGCGGGTTTAGTTTTGCAAAGTGCTTTCATAATGCCTCCGAAACTGCTTACTTTTATTCTACATTAATTTAAGCACCTTGCACGCGATATTTGCCAGGAGACGACATCTGCTTGATAACAACCTTTTTTAGTATTGGGCTTCACCCGACCTACATTTCCATATTTTTAGGCGTAAAACTTAAAAAAGTGAAGGGAGGTCTTGACTCGTTTTTTTTTTTTGGTAAACTATCTGTGGCCGTAGATTGCAAGAAATCATTTTTTGACACCCCTTGCGCGTAAGCTGCAAGGTTACAAGAAAACATAGGAGAGTATATGAAAAAAGCATTTACACTCATTGAATTACTGGTCGTTGTCCTTATTATCGGTATACTGGCCGCCATAGCCCTGCCGCAATATCAAAAGGCAGTGGAAATAAGCAAAGCCAAAGCAATCTTACCATTAGCACGCGCTATTTTTAACGCACAAAAAGTCTATTATTTAGCAAACGAAAGATATGCCGAAACCTTTGACGAGTTAGACCTCTCTTTGCCGGAGGGCGGTTCTTTAAATGACACCGGAACAGAATACACTTTTTCTAATCATCAAAAGATCATTTTAGACGGAGGATCTCCCGGCGTAAAAGTTTATCCAAACACCAGATTAAATTATTTTTTTAAATGGTATTACGACACGGATAAACTTCAGTGCTGGGCCTATTCCAAAAATACCGTGCGTAATGATGAAATTTGCAAAAGCATAACTGGACAAAATACCATCGATAATGTCTCCGGCAACTGGAACGCATACAAAATGAATCATTAAAAAAACAAAATTTATTTGTTAATTTCGTTTAACAATTCAGCGGCTTGCCCGTTACCGTTTTCCTGAGCCAATTTCAGCCATTTAACCGCTTGGGATTTGCTGGGCTTCACACCCGCGCCATACCAATAAGACTGTCCCAACACATACTGTGCATCGGCATATCCTTGTTCGGCAGCTTGTTGGAAATTGGCCAACGCCAGGACTGCGTCAGCCTTGCCAGCTAGGCCTTGCATACGCATAATACCGCTCATATAAATGGCCGGGGCATATTGCTGTTGTCCGGCCAATTCAAACCATTGCCAGGCCACCTGGTATTCCTGCGGCGTTTGCGCCACCTGATAAATACGTTGGCCCACTTCATACTGCGCCTGGGGCAATCCTGCCTCCGCGGCTTGCTGTAAGTATTCCAATCCTTTTTCCTCGTTTACCGGGACTAAACCGTTAGGCTGACTGTACATTTCAAACAGCGCAAATAAAGCTTGCGGGTGTTTCTGTTCGGCGGCTTTTTCTAAGAAAGCCAAAGCCTGCGCGGCATCGGCCTCTACCCACTTGCCTTGCTGGTAAGCCTGCGCAGCCCAAAAGGCAGCCGCACCGTCTGTAACTGCTTGCTGTTCCTGCTCAAAAACAGCCTGCACCTGTTGCAAAAGCTCCGGGTTATCGGCCTTGGTTTGCTCCAAAGCAGACTGGGCTTGTTCGTCTCCGTTTTGGGCGGCCCATAACCACCACCACACAGCTTGCCCCTCGTGCTGGGGCAGTCCATCCGTACCCGTCTGGTACAGGCGGCCCAAGGAATATTGTGCCCCGGCGTGTTTTTTGGCTGCTGCCAGTTTCAGGTAAGACACACCTGAAGCAATATCGCGCTCCACCTGCTCTCCTACCAGATATAATTGCGCCAACTCATAGGCAGCAGGGGCATATCCTTGTGCAGCAGATTTTAAATACCAGTCCACCGCCAAGGCAGCATTTTGTTTGATGGGATTTCCGGACAAGTAAGCTGCAGCGACAGTAGCTTGTGCTTGGGCATTACCTTGTTTGGCCTGTGCTAGCGCAGCGTCAAAAGCTTTTTGCTCCGGACTTTTCTTCAAAAAGAAAAAGAGCACCGCACCAACCAGCACGCATCCCAGTACAATTTCTGCTGCGAGGAATAGTTTGCGCTTCATATTATTTTACCATCACAAAGGGCATCTCTCCGCCCGCCATATACGTTGGCATCCGGCCGTCCCACTTTTCAATAGCTTTAAGTTGCGCTTCCACTTGGCGCAGTTTAATCAAGTTGTCCGATACTACCTCGCGTTGCAGACGTAAGGACTTGGCTTCCGCTTCAGCCTGCAAAATTTTCTGTTCGGCTTCTTTTTTTACTTTTTCCACCAAGTTCGTGGCGCGTTTGGCCTCTTGTTCGGCAATCTGTTTTTCTTCTACCGCTTTCAAAAACTGCGGCGAAAAATCAAAATCCGTAATGGCAATGTCGGACACAATAACCTGTTTTTCATTCATCTTGGATTTTAAAATTTGGTCTAATTCTTGGGCTACCTGTACACGGTTGGAGATAACCGCCTCGGCGGAGTATTTAGCCAAAACCGCTTTGGTCCATTCCTCCACCATCGGACGCAAAACCGTATTAGTGTAATCGGGTCCCAAGTTGCGGTAAATGGAAACAATCGTTTCGGGCAAAATGCGGTGGTTAATAGCCAGCGTAAGTTTAACTGTCTGTAAATCTTTTGAAAAAGCTTCCGTTTTGAATGCATCTTTTTTGATACGTACGGAAAATTTTTCCACCTGGTCCACAAATGGTATTTTTAAATGGATACCTTCAGTATAGGAATCCACAATTTTACCAAAGCGCAGTTTAATAGCTACGCTGCCAGCGGGCACCGTAAAATATGACCCCATAGCGACAATAAAGACTACTAACAAAATCCCTAGCAGAAATATTTTTCCCCAGGGAACGACGACGGGGGTTACCTCTCTCATAATAATCTCCTTTTATCCTAAATGACGTTTTTTTACCTTCATACGGGCCAGTGCTTGCTTAATTTCTAATTCTGCCAACTCAAAATCAATATCCGCATCTTTACGCGAAAGCGATTCTTTGGCGCGTTTGATTTTTTGTTTTTCTGCTTCCTCGTCAATCTCGCCTGCCAAATCTGCCCCTTCGGCAAATACGTGCACTGCCTCGTGCAGGACTTCGGCAAAACCGCCCATCACTGCAAATTCCTCCTCTTTTCCGTCCGTAGTTTTATAGCGTAGTGACCCAAGACCCAGCTGTACCACCATGGGAATATGCCCCGCGAGCACGCCCATTTCGCCCGACAGAGCAGGCAACACCAACGACTCTACTGGCAAATTATCCAGCAGTTGTTTTTCGGGCGTCACTAAATTGAGCGCAAAGGTTTTAGGCATACTTATTCATCTTTATCTTTAATTTTTTCGTAATTGGCCAGCACGTCTTCAATGCCGCCACACATAAAGAAACAGGACTCGGGAATATGGTCATACTCGCCGGCCACAATGCCTTTAAACGATTTAATCGTATCGGCTAATTTCACATACTTACCCGGACGGCCCGTAAATTGTTCGCCCACTGCAAACGGCTGGGATAAAAATTTCTGAATTTTGCGCGCGCGGTTGACAGTATTTTTATCTTCATCAGATAACTCGTCCATACCCAAGATGGCGATAATATCTTGCAAATCTTTATATTTCTGTAAGATACGGCGCACCTCTTGCGCCACTTGATAATGTTCCTCACCAATAATACGCGGGTCCAAAATGCGCGACGTAGATTCCAACGGGTCCACCGCCGGATAAATACCCAAACTGGCCAGCGAGCGCGACAGCACAGACGTCGCGTCCAAATGCGAGAACGTAGCAGCCACGCCGGGGTCTGTCAAATCGTCTGCGGGCACATACACCGCTTGAATAGAAGTGATAGCGCCTTTTTTAGTAGACGTAATGCGTTCCTGCAAATTGCCGATTTCGGTATTGAGTGTCGGCTGATAACCTACCGCAGACGGCATACGACCAAGCAAAGCAGACACTTCGGAATTAGCGAGCACAAAGCGGAAAATGTTATCCAAAAAGAGCAGTACGTCTTGGCCTTTTTCATCGCGGAAATACTCCGCCTGCGTGAGCGCGGTCAACGCCACTTTAGCACGCGCGCCGGGGGGCTCATTCATCTGCCCGTACACGAGCACGGTTTTATCCAAAACCGTACTGCCGTCTTTGAGTTTTGTTTCTTGCAGTTCGCCCCACAAATCGTTTCCTTCACGGCTTCTTTCGCCCACGCCGCCAAACACGGAGCTGCCGTGGTGCTCGCGCGCCACATTGTTAATCAGTTCCATAATTAGTACCGTTTTACCCACGCCCGCGCCGCCGAACAAACCTACCTTGCCGCCTTTCATATACGGGGCAATTAAATCCACTACCTTGATACCGGTTTCAAAGATTTCGGGAGTCGGATTTTGGTCTTGCAAAGAAGGCGGTGTGCGGTGAATCGGCATTTTTTTGCTGGATTTAATATCACCGCGATGATCCTGCGGATGGCCGAGCACGTCCATCAAGCGCCCCAAACATCCTTCGCCCACAGGCACTTGCAGCGGGCCGCCCAAGTCACGCGCCTGCGCGCCGCGTTGCAAGCCGTCAGTACTTTCTAACGCCACACAGCGCACAATGCCGTCACCCATTTGCTGGGCCACTTCGGCCACAATCACTTTATCTTTTGAAAGCTGAATTTCAATGGCGTTTTCAATAGCCGGCAATTGCGTACCGTCAAACTGAATGTCTACGGCGGCACCGATGACTTGGCTGACTTTTCCGATATTCATATTTTTATCTCTCCCAAATTAACTGTTCAGGGCTTCGGCCCCGTTTACAATATCTAAAATCTCGTTGGTAATGCCCGCTTGGCGTACCTTGTTTAACTTCACGCCTAAAGATTCTACCAGCTCTCCGGCGTTTTTGCTTGCCGCGTCCATGGCGTTCATAGTAGCTGCCAAATTGGCCGCTTGGCTTTCCAGCAAAATGCGGTACATATTGGCTTTCATTAAACGCGGCACTAAAATGTTAAAAATTTCTTTCACGCCCGGCTCAAACAGAAATTCCTTATCATCTTTTTTCTCCTGTACAGCAGGCAAGGCACTAAACGGTAGCATATTTACTTCCACGAGCCGCTGTACACCCATAGATTTGAAATCATTATAAATCAGCGTCACCGTGCTTAAGTTACGCTCAAAATACTCCTTCAAAATTGCCTCACCCAAAAGCTCTGCGTGCACATAGGTTACTTTAGGAAAAATTCCCACACTGCTGTACACGGTTTGAATATTTTTTTTACGGAAACGCGCAATAAAATCGCGCCCTTTTTTGCCGATGCAAAAAACAAAAATTTCTTTATTTTGGTTTTTCTTTAAAAACGCTATTGCCGCGCGCAAAATCACCGCATTAAATGACCCCGCCAATCCTTTATCGCCCGTGATAACAACCAGGCCGATTTTATGCGGGTCACCGGTTTTGTTCAGTAAAAAGCGCGAGGCCCAGCCTTCCTTTTCATTTTCCGACAACGGCAACGCCAAAACTTCCTGCTTTAAATCGGCCACCATTTCCAGCATTTTGGTTGCAAACGGACGTGCATTATCCATAGCCTGTTGCGCTTTGCGGATGCGCGCGCTGGAAATCATCTTCATGGTTTGCATGATTTGCTGGGTACTTTTAATGGCCTTAATGTTTTGGCGTATGTCGCGCAGCGATTCCATAAAGTTCCTTAATTCTCTTTTTTACCTTCCAAGATAGCCACGTAATCGGCAATGGCGGTCTCTAAAGTATAGTCGGGCGTGTAGCCGGTTTTTTCTTTGGCTAAACTCATATCCGCTTCTGTCTTGTTTTGGAAAAAAGACGAGTACGGATTATCAAAATAATCCGGCTCTAAATTCGTACCCAATTCGTGATTTAAACATTTAATCACGTCGTTGTAGCTGCGTGCAATACCCGTCGCGGCGTTGAGCACACATGTTTCTTTGCCGTTGTTCATGGCACACAAATTGGCTTTGACAATATCCTTAACATATACGAAGTCACGCATTTGCTCACCGTATTTGAACACGCGCGGACGTTTGCCTTCTTTCATTTGCAAGTACAGCTGATAAATCATGCTGGCCATTTTGCCTTTGTAGTACTCACCCGGACCAAAGACGTTAAAATAACGCAGTCCGATAATTTTCATATCGTGGTGGTCTTGGCAAAATTTACGCGCGACATTATCGTCAATCACTTTGGAAAATCCATACACATTTTCCGGGTGAGTGGGCTGGCTTTCTTTCATCGGCACGGCACCGTTTCCGTAGGTAGCAGCGGAAGAAGCGTATACCACTTTGCGAATTTCATTTTCAGCAGCGTAATTTAAAATATTGCGGAAAGCCGCCACGTTTTGGCGCATCATTTCTAACTGGTCCATCACTGTCGTGTCGGTAATGGCCGCCTCGTGGAAAATACCGTCATAATAGTCCGGCTCGGGCAGTTCTTCAAATAAATTAAGCCCGTATACTTCGCCTTTAAAACCGATGAGATTTTTGAAATGCCCGTTATGTGTAAAGTCATCCACCACGGTTACTTCATGGCCTTGTGCTTCTAACGTTTTGGCAATGTTACTTCCGATAAATCCGGCACCGCCGGTTACCAAATATTTTTTCTTATCTTTTTCCATATAGGGCTCCTATTTTTTTGCGTGAAAAACAGTTTGGAATTGCGTTAATGCATCATCCATGTTGACGGTCAATTCGTCCGTTAATTCTGCGGCGCTGTCCAATTTTTCCATCAGATTTTTTTGTTGCACATCTGCCCAAGCAAGCAGTTGTTGTTCGTAATCGCGCACTTGCTCTACGGCAATGTTGTCGGTATAACCATGCACCCCCGCATACAGCGCAAGCACTTGTTGGCTTAGCCGCATGGGTTTATATTGGTCTTGTTTTAAGAGTTCGCTCATGCGTTTGCCGCGTTCAATTTGGCGTTGCGATTCTTTATCTAGTTCCGAACCGAACTGCGCAAAGCCTGCTAACTCCTGGTATTGTGACATATCCACACGCAACGTGCCTGCCACTTTGCGCATGGTTTTGCGCTGGGCAGAACCGCCCACACGCGATACGGAAAGCCCGACGTTAATAGCGGGTTTGACACCGCTTAAAAACAAGCTGCTTTCCAAATAAATCTGTCCGTCCGTAATAGAAATCACGTTGGTCGGAATATAAGCGGACACGTCGTTGGCCTGCGTTTCAATAATCGGAAGTGCGGTTAGTGAGCCGCCACCGTTTTCTTTGGAAAGTTTACACGCACGCTCCAATAAGCGGGAATGCAAGTAAAATACGTCGCCGGGGTAGGCTTCGCGGCCAGGCGGGCGGCGCAAGAGTAGCGACATCTGACGATAGGCTTGTGCGTGTTTAGACAAATCATCATACACAATGAGCACATCTTTGCCTTTCCACATAAAATACTCACCGATAGCGCAACCCGCATACGGCGCAATATACAACAAAGACGCCGGGTCAGATGCGGTAGCGGCCACGACGGTGGTATATTCCATAGCGCCGAAATCGGTCAAGGTTTTGACCACTTGTGCCACCGTACTGTTTTTCTGGCCAACCGCTACATAGATACACAAACAGCGTTGGTCCGCGGGTAAATTCTTTTGGTTGATAATCGCATCAATGGCAATAGCGGTTTTACCGGTTTGGCGGTCACCGATAATCAGTTCGCGCTGTCCTTTACCGATAGGCACCAGCGCGTCCACCGCTTTCAGACCGGTTTGAAGCGGTTGTTTGACAGGTTGGCGCTCTACAATGCCGGGAGCCACAATATCCATGGGCATATTTTTGCTGGCTTTGATTTCGCCTTTTCCGTCTAACGGGCGACCCAACGGATCTACCACGCGGCCGATAATATCATCTCCTACCGGGATGCTGATAACCTCGCCGGTGCGTTTGACCGTGCCGCCTTCTTGCACTTCATCATCGGGTCCCATGAGCACGCAACCCACATTGTCATATTCCAAGTTCATGGCCATGCCTTTTACGCCGTGGCCGAAATCCACCAGTTCAGATGCTTTCACATCTTTGAGCCCATACACGCGGGCAATGCCATCTCCTACTTGGATAACGGTACCCACTTCGCTCAAATCTGCCTGGGTGTCAAATTTCTCTATTTTTTCTTTAATAATGTTTGTTATTTCTTCCGGTCTGATTGCCATATTTACACCCTACTTATTTAATTCTTCTTCTAATTTTTTAAACTTTCCTTGCAAACTGCCGTCAATGAGCGTATCTTCCAGCCGCGCACGCAGGCCGCCTAACAGTTGCGGATTTACCTTGAAATCCGCTTGTGCGTGTTTGCCCGAAAATTCACTCAATACCGCTTCTATTTTTTCCTTTTGCGCAGCAGATAATTCAAACGCCGTTTCTACTTGCGCACGGACAATACCCAAACGCTCGTCCGCCAATTTTTGTACTTCCAACACGCAAGCATCTAGTAAATAATAGCGCTTGGCTTGCAAAAGAGCGCATAAGAAATTTTCTACTTGCGGCCGGTCATTAAACAAAGTATGTACAAAATCCGTTTTTTCAGCCGAAGATACCGCCGGGTCGCGCATATAACTTTGTGCCTGCTGCAATGCAACAGCAGCCGCGTGCAGGTCATGACAGGCACGCACTGCGTGTGACGGATTTTTATTAAGTCCGTCATAGGCACGGGCGTAACGCTGGGCCAAAATACGGTCTGTACTTTTCATAGTTTAAGCACGTTTTTGTAAATCGTGCAATACCTCGTCTACCGTCTCTGCGGCAGATTTTTCATTGAGCTGTTGCTGTGTAATTTTAGAGGCCGCCAGCAAAGCCGTTTGCACCACTTGGGCGCGTACGTCTTTTAAGGCCTGATTTTTTTCGGCCTCAATTTGCTCTTTGGCTTGCACCAATAAACGCTGCGCTTGCTGTTGTGTTTCGGCCAGCAATTGTTCTTTTTGCGCATTACCGACCGCCACCGCTTCCTGCATTTTTTTGGCAGCTTCATCGGCAATATGCTGTAATTTGCTGTCCAGCTCTGCTCTCATTTTTTCGGAATCCGCACGTGCTTGGGCCGCGGCAACCTTATCGTCTGCGATTTGTTTTTCGCGGCGTTCCAAGGCTCCGATAATCCCTTTCCATGCAAACTTATGTAACAGCCACACGAGCAGCAAAAAGTTCACAATGGTCAGTGCAAAAACCCCGAAATTAGGGTTTAACAGTTTGTCCATAAAAACCTATTACATCACCATGGCGAGCAAACAAATCACCAGGCCCAACATAGCCGCACCTTCGAGCAAAGCGGCGATAATAATCATCGTCGTGCGGATAGCGTTTCCGGCTTCGGGTTGGCGGGCGGTACCTTCCAAGGCGGCATTGCCGATTTTACCCAAACCTAAGCCTGCTCCGATAACGGTCAGACCCGCGCCGATTCCGGCGGCTACATATTTGAGCACTGCTAGTTCCATACGTATCTCCTTTTGCGCTTGCGCGCGTTAAATTAATGCGAATGAATCACAAGTCCTGCGTAAATTGATGTCAGCAATGTAAACACATACGCCTGCAAAAACGCTACTAATAACTCCAAAAACGTCATAAAAATCTCAAGTCCCATAGCCGGTATAGCCGCCCCCGTGCCCGCAATTTTGCTCATTTGCCCGATAATAAATACAATCAAAAGCAAGCTCAAAAGTACCATGTGTCCTGAAAGCATATTGGCAAATAAACGGATTGCGAGCACACACACGCGGATGATTAAGCTGACTACTTCTAATGGGAAAATAAGCGGCACCAGCCACCACGGGGTGCCGCCGGGTACAAAGGTTTTGATAAAGCCCGCCACGCCGTGAAATTTAACCCCGCAATACACAATCAGCACGCCCGAACAAATAGCCAACGCACCTGTAACAGAAATATTGGAAGTGATTGTTTTTACTTCGGGGATAAGTCCTGCTAAATTGGAAAATAAGATAAATAAGAAAAGCGTACAGAAATAAGAGAGAAATTGTTTGCCTTCGGGGCCCATACCGGGTAGCACAATGCCGTCGCGCATAAACGCCACATACTCTTCGCCCAACGTGCTCATTAAACGCGCAAAAACACTTTTGCCTTTTAGCGTCATAGACCACGCCACTAAAAACAACACAACGCTAATGCAAAACATCGTCACGGTGTGCACGGTAAACGGCAAGTGAATGGTGCCGACCATGACCCCAAAATCGTGGTCTAAAATATGATGCGCTATGGTTTCCGCTACATCCATTATTTTTTATCCTTGAGGGCGTTTTCTGCTTCCATGCGTTTGGCTTGCCGGACCACGATATACATCCCCAGGGCAAATCCGGCGAATACACCCAGTACCGTACCCCACGGGGCAAGGGCCCATTTTTGGTCCGCCCAGTACCCGCCGCCTACGCCCAGCGCCACCGCCACGGCAAATTCTAAACCCAATGTACTAATAGTGGCAAAATCTTGCGGCGCGAACGGAAATTTACGCATAAAAATCCCTCTTGTATATTGTAGTAAATTACAAGAGGAATTGAAGGAGTTTTTTTAGGTTAAAAAAAGGCAGACACACCAGATTTGTTTTAATCAATAGAGTAATAACGATGTACATTGCCACCAATTTTCTCATGCTGCGTCATGCTTTTACAAATACGTTCTGCTTTAGCATTGGCAGCCAAAGCAACACACATCCGTAAATTAGGCAAAGAGTCCGGTTCGTTTTCTACTCTGTGCGAAAAATTAAATTGAATATACGGCACATTATTTGTCACCTTTGGCGAACCGTGACATTCGCCTTTACTGCAAGAATAAGTATAAAGTTTGCTGGTAGGAACTGTAATGCCCAAATTATCCATATCCTCCGTATAAGACCCGTTTGCTAAATAATAAACTTCTTCGGCTTGAACAAGCGCGCTCAATACGGTTAAGGCCTCGGCAACTTTAGCTTTATTAACTGTTTTTTCATATTGCGGCAAAGCAATCGCTGCCAGTATACCAATGATGAGAACGACAACTAGTAATTCAATCAGTGTAAATGCTCTTTTCATAGAATCTCCTTTATTTCAATTTCCGGATATTAAAATTATGCCAAAAAAAAAAAACGAGTCAAGGGGTATGTTTGGGTCCAGACACATTTGAGACTAAAAGCCCCGACGAAAAAGGGCTTCAAAAAAATATTTTAAAATATTTTTA
>JAZNWO010000060.1:0-93826 GCA_045593365.1 Candidatus Avelusimicrobium sp. | reverse complement strand
TACCCCTTGACTCGTTTTTTTTTTTTGGCATAATTTTAGTATCCGGAAATTGAAAGAAAGGAGGGAGAACATGAGGAAAGCGTTTACATTAATAGAACTGTTAGTCGTTGTTCTAATTATAGGCATACTGGCGGCTATTGCGCTGCCACAATATCGTGTAGCTGTATTACGGGCAAGATATACCCAACTTATCATAGTCGCAACTGCTATCCGTCAGGCGCAGGACCTGTACTATCTGGCCAATGGAGTGTATGCTACTAAATTGACTGATTTGGATATTGAACTATCACAATGTTCTTTCATGCCTAGTTCTAATGAACGTTGGTGTGGAACGAGCAATGCTTTTCTCTGCTACGCAAATGACGGTGCTAAAAACGCGGACGGAAGTCTAAAAGGACAGGCGTATTGCCAAATGCAAAAAGAAGGTTTGTATTACTTTGCCGACCCTTCTTACGGAACAGACCGGTATTGTTGGGCCGATGAGAATAAAGAACTGGCCCAACGGGTTTGTTTGAGTATGGGCGGCATTTATCAGGGCAAAGATAGTTTTAACCGAAAGAAATATTTACTGCCCTAAACCAAAATTTTCTCTTTCGTTTCCATTCGAAAAAAACTACAATATAAGCAGCTTATTGTATTGAACATCCCATGCGCATAGAGCGGCGTAGGGACCGGATGGAGAAATTATGCTTCCATTAACTAAAACTGCCGATGAAGGTTCTTTTATTAAGGTTGTTCGCTTCCTGTTGTCAGCTTGTTTTTTGATGGTGCCACTTTTGTTCTTTACGGATTTGACTGCCAATCCTTTTGCGGTGCAAAGTGTGTTGTTGTATGGACTGCTGTCCTTAATGTATGGGGCTGCTGCGGTACGTTTTTTGCAAACCGGACATTTAAATTTCACGCGTACTTTTTTTGATTTGGCTTTCTTAATGTATATCCTGGCAACGGTGGTTGGTTGGCTTTCTGCCATGTCCGATGCACCGCAATATTTACGCCAAACACTTTTCTTTAATTTATTGGATTTCGGCACGCTGCTGCTTGTCGTGGCGATGGGTGCGTACGTGTTTAGCAAAAATGTAGTCTTTAGTGGGGTAATTGAAAGTAAAACGCACTACATTTTGCTGTTTATCGTTTGGGGCGCAATGTGGCTGCTGTTGCCATGGCTGAATACGCATTTGACCGGGAACGGATTTTTTGCACATATTTTTGATGTATACGGACTAGTGTTGTGGGGAACGGGCATTTGGTTGGGCACACGTATTTTGCGCAAACTCACGCAAGAAAATGTGTTGGTGCTCAGTTTTATTGCGTGTACGCTGGCGTGTATGTATGGCGTGTTCCAAGGATTTGGATTGGACGTATTGTGGCCATTTGATATGCAGCAATTTGCTACGCGCGCTTTTTCCACATTTGGCAATCCTAACTTTTTATCCTCTTTTGTGGTGATGTTGCTGCCGGCACTGTTAGTGTATTATATGCGCGCGGAAACCAAACGCGATATTGGTGTGTACGGATTTTTGGTACTGGTTTATTTGTTTTACTTATCGTTTAGTTTATGTCGTTCGGCCTGGATCGCCGCCGGAGCCGGACTATTTATGATGTGGATGTTCGGTACCTTGCGTGCTTTAATTTGGAAACGTAAAGCGCGCGTGTTTTGGCTAGTGGTGCTGGGTGTAGCGGTAACGTATCTGCCTGTATTTGTACAGAGTACCCGGCAAGCGGTTGTTAACCGGGTGGCCGAAGTTTCACAAGTTACTCCAGCCAATATTACACTGCAAGTACCGCGCGAAAATATATTCCAGTCTTTACACCAGCGTTTGTATATGTGGGACGTATCTAAGGAAATCTTTTTAAACCGCCCGGTGCTAGGGGCCGGACTTGGAAATTTTCAAACAGCTTTTGCACGCACCCAAACACAAACCTTATTGCACCATCCCAATTTGCGCGAATTAAAGGCGCTGACTCAATCGCCGCATAATGAATTATTCTTCCAACTGGCGCAGGGCGGCATTGTTGGGCTAGGGCTTTTCCTGTTTATGTTTATGGTGCTGTTTTTGGAAGTACACGATTTTGCCGCACGTAAAAAGGAAGGCGATAAAAAACAACTTTTACAAGCCTTGTTTTGCGGCATCTTGGCGATGCTGGTAGACAATTTGTTTAATATTTCTCTGCATACGGTTGTTCCGGCATTTGTGTTTTGGTGGCTCGTCGGGGCAGAAGTGAGCGGTGTGGGCCGTGCAGAGCGCAATGTGGAAATTGTGGCCAATCCGGTTACCAAGACAGTTGCTTTTATTATCTTGAGCGGAAGTGTGCTGATTTTAATTTGGCAAGGACTTGTGCTGGGCAGCCAGTTTTTAACCTTTCGCGGACAAAAAGAAATAGCATTACAAAACTATGCCGCATCCCGAGCCGATTTGACGGCAGCTTTGCATATATACCGCTCCAACAGCGAGGCCGGATTCAGATTGGGAAATTTGTACTTGTCCGAAGGAGAATATGGAAAAGCATTGGAGGTGTTTGAAAAAACCTTGTCGGCTGCAGCGTACCGCGATGAAGTATATTATCACGCAGCTTTGGCAGCTTTGGGCCAACAAGACCATGCCAAAGCAGTGCGATACTTGCGCGAAACCGTACGGTTGTCGCCTTTCAACTTAAGCGCGTACGAAACCTTATCTGAGCTCGTTAAAAATGATGTGATTTACGCCGATGCAGATACCTTGTTACTGCTAGAAAGAGGTGTAAGCTTATTTCCGTATGACGCGGGTTTATGGCACAATTTAGGTATCATTTATTTAAAACGCGGCGAAAAAGAATATGCTAAAACCATTTATAAAAATGCTTTAACTATTGATACCTTGGATAAATCTTTGTTGCGCAGTTTGAAAAGATTATACACAGCAGAGGAAGACCTTCCCGCGGTGTTGGCACAAGCTGCCGAACTGCAAAAATATTATGACCAAATCCAAAATTTACGCGGTACTCCTAAAGCAGAGCTAAAGGTGTTACGCGAACGTTTGGAGAAGTACATGGAAACATATCCGGAGGATACGAACGGACCGATTTTATTAGCGCGCTATTTTTCCTTAACGGGAAATGATATTAAATCCAAAGAGTTATTGGAACAAGTATTAGCAAAACATCCGGATGATTTGTCTGCTAATTTAGCCCTAGCGTCTTTATTGCGCAAGGCAGAAGATCTTTCGGCCGCCAAAAAATATTTGAAAAATGCTTTGTTTTATTATCCCAATAACCAAACAGCTGCCCGGCGGTTGGAACAAATAACTGTGCCGGCAGGGGGAAAATGAGGAGTAGGTTATTTCCAATGGAAAATAGACAAACACAGTGCTAATCTATAATTTTCTCTTGCATAAAAGTTCTTTTTTTGCTTGAATAATGTTGTAGGTGGCGCCGGATGTATTTTTTATATTAAAAAATAATTTTACAAACGGGCGGAAATTGCTATAATTATTTATGTGTTGTTCTAACTAAAAGGAAGGTCCAGGTTAAACCATGAAAAGAGTAAATGTACAAAACGGATTTTTAGTGGCCCTGCTGGCGGTTGTATTAGCTGGCGGTTCTTTGTTTGCGGCGGTTTCTCCGGCCAAACAATTGGAAAAGGGTAAGCAATTATTTGCCCAAGAAAAGAATGAAGAAGCGATGGATGCGTTTATCGAAGTGCTTGTAAACGGCTCCCGCGCAGAAGTGGAGGAAGCGAACAGTTATATTAACCGCATTCATAACCGCTTGGGCGGTATTCAGGACCCGGTAGAAGTGGACGTGAATTATCAGGAAGGAGCGGTTGTCCGTCTGCCGGAAGGAGTAGACCCGGTTGCCTTTCAAGAACAGCTTGATGCTGAAATGAAACCGATTGAACAAGAATTGCGTGCCGCCGGATTAACAGCAACTGCCCAAGCCGACCAGGCTGCTATGACAGCTCAGGAACAGGCTCAAGCTGCGGCTTCCCAATGGTCCCAACAGCAACAAGCGGCCCGTACTGCCTGGCAACAAAAGGTGGATGAATACAGCTTGGAAGAAGCCGCCTTGCAGGCCCAATTGGACCAAGATGCTCAAGCGCTCCGTGCCGCAGCCCAAGACATTGCCGGACAGGCCGGTTCGTCTACATACACAGATTTGACTTCTGCCTCTGCTTTACAAGCGCGCCAGCTTTACACCACGCAAAAACTGGATTCACTCAAACAGGTTGCTATTGCTAAATTAGAGAAAGAAAAAGGAGTGCGTCTCTATTTCCGCAACGGTGAGCCGGATGCAATTGATATTGATAGCGAAGTATTATTTGACGGTAATAAATTCCGTACAGACGCGCTGCCGTTATTGGACGAGGTTTATACGTTGATGGCGTTGACGCAAGGTGCCGGATATGTAATCTTACCGCCGGGATCTTACACTGACAATATTACCTTATCCGGTATCCGCCAGGCTATGGCTTTGAACTCCTTTTTAGTACATAAGGGTTTATCCTCGGGTAAGATTAGTTATAATATGGGCCTGTTTGACCAGGAACCGCCCGCTAAATTTGCCAACTTAGAAGGAATTTCTATCGTGTTTGATTACGATGCGGATTTGCCTGCCTTGTTGCCGGAAGCGGCGGCCGTGAGCAAGTTACCCTTGCTTAGTATGGCAGTAGTTCCGGTAAGCAATAAAATTGATCCGTCTGCCGGAGAAGCCTTTGCAATTGATTTTTCTGTTATTGAAACAGTAAATCCAGTTGATAATTGGGTGTTCCAGGTGGTGCAGCACGGTGCAGACAATACCTACTATGTAGTACGCCAATTGGAAGGTTTTTCGCCGGTTTACCACCAGCTGCTTTGGAATGGGCGCAAGGGTATCATCGGACCGGAATTAGCTTGCGGCCGTTACACCCTGGTATTAACTGCGGCAGATGTCCAAGGTGGAAAACGTACCTTACGCCGTTTGGTAGAGGTTGCGTGCACAAACCAAAAAGCTGTTGCCTCCAAGACAGCTGTTTCGGTTTCCAGTGCCAAAGACAATTTAAATTATAAAACGCCGCGTTTGTGGACCAAACCGGGCCGGGAGATGAGAAACGTGGTTACCACTACTGTAGTTACCACTGAGGAAACGGAGATGGTAGACCCCATGGCTGCTTCTAGCGCGGACCAGGTGCAGCAAACAACTACAACTGATACATATTATAATGTAGATACACAGAACCAGGCTTCAGCGGCAGATAATAATCCTTTTGATATGCCGTATGAGCAGATGTAAGGGGAAAAAACGATTTAAATTAGGATAAGGGTTTATATGAATATTACTGAGACATTAATCGGCAAAAATATGAAGTCTCACCCTGATGCACTGGGACTTTATATTGGCTTAGATGAAATGTATATTGCACAAAGCACGCGTAAAACAGACGGCGGGTTGGTGTTGGAGTCCTTGTTGCGTGTGCCGATAACAGATGTGGACCGTACTAAACTTAAACCGCTTGATTTAAATGAGGGATTTTTTGCAGAGGACGGTTGGTTAGAAGCTCTAACGAAAGTAGCTTCCCGCAAAAAGTGGAAAAACACACAAGTGGTTGTTTCTCTGTCCTCCGCTTTTTCATTAGTACGCCACTTTGTTATTCCTACCGTTTTGGAACGCAAACACTGGGCTAGTGCCATCCCGTTACAGGCGCGCAAGTATATTCATTTCCCTTTTGATAAGATGGTGTATGCTTATCACGTATATGGATTTGAAACACCTACCACTAAGCAAAAGCGTTTGGGTGTCATTTTTACCATGACTACCAAAACGATTATAGACCGTATTGAAAAAGGACTTAAAACCGTCGGGTTGGACTTAGTTGCCATAGAAGCAGGAGCCTTGTCATTAAGCCGTGCTTTCTGTGAAAATGACAAAGAAGCCGTTAATGAAGCCGGACGTATTTATTCCTTTTTCGGGAATGAAACAGCGAGCTTTGTATTTACGAACCAACACGCTCCGGTATTGCTGCGGGAGGTGGAGGTGGCAGGTGCTTCCCCGGCAGAACGGCGCCGTTTTGAAATTACGAACTGTACAGAGTTTATTGCCAAACAACTGGAACGGGATCCGTTTGAAGAAGCGGTTATTATGGGTGTAGACAGCGATATGTGGATGCCGTTGTTGGAAACAGATTCCAAAAAACCGGTACGCAAGTGGGATTTACGTGAAGTATACGGAATAGAAACAAAATCCCCCGCGGAAATTGCAGCTATTGGGGCCAGTACTAAATTCTATACTAATAAGACGCCGGACTTGGATTTCATTAAGCGCAACCGTTTAAGTGATTATGAGTTTAATGCCGGATTGACTTTTTGGAAGCTTGTGGGTGTGTTTGCGGTTATTCTGCTGTTGTTAATAGGCCGGAAATGGTTGGCGATACACGCTGATAAACAACGTTTAAAATTCCAAAAGAAGAAACAGGCTAAAGTGTTGACGGATTTTGAAGGGTTATCCGCCCAACAGATTCAGACCAATTTAGACCGTGTAAAGACGCAAAATACAAACTTGTCAGCCTTGATGACCCCGACGTCTATGACGCCGTTGTTAATGGATATAGTAGCGGCCGTTCCGGACCAGGTTTGGATTAAACAATTGCAATACAAAGAGGATTTTCCGCCCAAACGCGGTAATCCCCGTTCTCTTTCGTTGGAGGGGTCTATCCAAACGGGCAATTCAGAGCGGGACCTGGTAGTGGGAAAACAATTTCAAGAAAAACTGTTGCAAATGCCGTCCATTAAGGCTATTTGCGGTAATAAGGCAGAAATTAAATATAAAGATTTGGCTTTATTAGGCGAAGGGGAGACAGGTAAAAGTAAGGACTCCAGAAACCGGGAAACCTCTTTTAGTTTTGCGTGTGATTCAGGAGGTAAAACCAAATGAATAAGCTCGTTTTGAAAGAAAAATGCACTAAAATCCTTGCCTCCTTCAAACAAGGGCTGCAAGATGTTAAGATGGTGTTTGAAGAAGGAAATTACAAACTATTTGTAAAGCAAGGTATTTTAATTGTGGCTTTAATTTTTGGTTATCGGTATGTAAATAATATTTTGGATACCAATGACAAAAAGGTGTTGGGCCAGATAGATGCTGTGCAGGCCCAAAAGGATAATGAGAAGGCTTATCTGGAAAACAAAAAGAAGCTATTAGAATTGGAGCCGCGCTTTCCGGATGTGGCAGCTAAAAACGATTGGTTATTACGCCAAGTTGTGGTCATTTTCCGGGATTCTCCTCTTACACCCAAAATGGGAGCTTCACAGACAGAGGATACAAGTCATAATGCGTATGTGGTAACCAGTATTCCGGTAGAGTTTACGGCTACCTATAATCAATTTGGTAATTTGATAGCAGATATTGAAAGTCGGGAAGATTATTTAAGAGTATCAGAATTTTCATTAGCTAAAAATAATGAAAATTTGGGTCTTAATACCGTCCATATTAAAATGAATACTATTTTCCCGAAAGAAAAGTTAGCAGCTTCTTTGTTTAAAGATGTTAAAAAGGAGGGCAAGAAATCATGAAACAGTTTCTAGTTTGGATGATGTTAGCCTTCTTTTGTATGGTGAGTGCTTGGGGGTCTGAATTTGCTCCGGCAGTACCGGATTTGGATTTGCCAGCGGAGACGGACTCCTCCTCCGCGGCTAGTGAAAGCGTTGCGGAAGTAAAAAAATCAACTCCGCGTGTGGTTAAAAAATCTACCCCTCGTCAAACGGTGCGGCAAGAGGACAAGAAGCCTGCTAATCAAGTAATTGATGTCAGCAATAAGGCTATTAACCAAGGTACGGAATTTGTAGAAAAAGTGAAAATTGATCCCAAACTGTTGATTCCTATTTCACAAGAGGTTTCCCTGGAAGCGTTGGAGGCTATAGATGCTTCTTCCGCTACGGCAGATAATAAAGGGGCTTTTCAAACTGCCCGGGATCAGGAACAAACTGTTGCTGCCAAAAAAGCCGCCCGGGTGGTATTTAATCCTACGACGGACAGGGATCCTACTCTTTCGCCGGATGATGTATTGTTGTTAAGACACCGCGAAGCAGAACGTTTGCGTGCCCTGGAAGCAGAGCGCCAGCGGAAGATAGATGCGGAAAGGAAACGTTTAGCAGAGTTGGAACGCCAGCGCCAGTTGGAGTTGGAGCGCTTGCGTGATCCTTCCCGTGAAGTGCGCGGTAAAATTAATATCAACGGCATTATTGGGCAAGAAGTATTTATAGGCAGTAAGGTGTATACAGTTGGACAAAGCGTACTGGGGGCGCGTATCGTAAGCGTGCAGCCGGATGCAGTAGTGTTTGTATATAAAGGTCAAAAATTTACGAAGAAGGTACAGTTGAAATAATTCATTTGTTGTTGAATTACAGGAGGATAGATGAATAATCGGTTAGGAATAATTCTGGCTTTGCTGATGGCAGCCGGAATGTATCCGGCAACAGCCGGGGCACAGAGTGTTGTGGCAGAAGATGCCACCATCTCGGCGGAGGAAACAGTAAAACTTGCAGGGGAATCAGACTTGTACAAAGAAACGGAGGTTGCTTCACCGTTGGATCGCAAGGTGTCCATCCGGGTTTCGAATGTACCTATATCTGCCTTCCTGAATAGTATTACGACTCAAGCCAAGATTAACTTTATCATGAGCGAGGAGTTTGCCAATAAAAAGGTAACTGCTTCGCTTACCAAAGTAACCGTGCGGGAGGCATTGGATACTTTGTTACGGGTACATGGCTTGACGTACCAGCGCATTGGCAAGAGTGACAGCTATGTGGTTACCAAACGCTCTAATGATGCGCCGGACAGCATTACAAAGATTTATACGTTAAGTTATATTTCGTTACAGGCCGTTGGTTCTCCCAGCAGCGAATTATCCAGCATTATGCCGCAAGATGTTTCTTCCGGCGGCAGTAGTAGTGTCAGTTCAGGAGGGGAATCTAGCGGCGGTTCAGATGCTTATTCCGGTTCGGCTGAAATTATCGGTATTATCAAGAGTATGCTTTCTCCGGTGGGACGCATTGCAGTAGATGCCCGCACCAACAAACTCATCATTACCGATGTGGCGGAAGTATTTCCGCAAATTGAAAATATCTTGGCTGAATTGGATATCAAACCGCCTCAAATCTTAATTGAAGCCCAAATTGTGGAAGTCAGCAAGACCAGCGGTTTGCAATTAGGTTTTGAGTACGGCGGATCTGATGGTACGTTGGTTTCGTTTACGGGACCTAGCCGCACAATTGATGCCTACTATATGCGCGGTAAAACTTCTGATGGAGCAAAATTGCACGGCTGGGATTGGATCTTTCCGTTAGATACGGATAGCAGTAGTTCCTCTAGCAGTAGCAGCGACAGCGATAGTGACAGTGGCGATAGCTCCGGTGGTGTATTGGACTTTTCGTCTTTCAAAATTGTGTTGAGAAGTTTGTTAACCCGCGGTGAAGCCAAATACTTAGGTAAACCCAAGGTGGTTACCTTGAATAACAAAACGGCTACTATCACTACATCTACCGATGCTACAGTAGGCCAAACGATGAGCCAATCCGGCAGCGGATCCGGCGAAGGGATGACCACTACTTCAGCGGAAAGAAAACGCGTGGGTTTGACCCTGCAAGTTACCCCGCAAGTAAACCGCGAAGGATATGTCACGTTGTACGTCCAGCCGTCCTATTCGGATTTGGTCAGTTCCGGGTTTGACTTCTCAAAAGATACAACGACCCGTGCTGTTTCTACGTTGGTGCGCGTGAAGAACGGCCAGACGGTAGTAATCGGTGGCTTATTGACTTCCCGCGAGACCGACCAAACACGTAAAGTGCCTCTCTTGGGCGATATCCCTGTATTGGGTTGGCTCTTTACCAATCGCAGTACGTCTAAGACGACTACGGACTTAGTGATTTTTATTACGCCGACAATTTTGGCTGAATAAGCAGCCGGCGGCCAGTTAATTTTATACTTGCCCCCTTTTGGTAGAAAAAGGGGGCAAGTAGCAACAAAAGGGAACTGTAGGGGTAAGCGTAAAGGAAAGAAATATGGCAAAAGAACTGGGTGATATTTTAGTTGAACAAGGGACAATAGACGGGGAACAACTCAAACGGGCGCAGACGTATGCGCGGCAAAATAATTCTACCCTGTCTGATGCTGTAGTGTTGTTTGGGTTTGCGACGGAGGAGCAAGTTACCTCTGCTTTAGCCAAACATCTTTCTTTCCCTTACGCTTCCAAAGAAAATGGCATTTTGACGCCGGAACGGGACCAGGATTTGCAACGTTTAATTCCGGAAAAATTTGCCCGTGAAAATTTAGTGGTACCGCTGTTCATTGAGGATAATGAATTGGCAGCGGCCTTTTATGATCCGTCTAACCTGTTTTTAATTGATAACATCCGCATGATGGTAGGCAGAGAAATACAGCCTTTCATTGCCAGTAAAAGCCAAATTTTATCGGTTATTGATTCTTTTTACGGTCATAAAAACCTGGTAGAGGAAGTTATTAGTGAGGCGGACAAACCGGGTGCAAACAGTACTGCTTCCGACGAGGATGTACAAATTGATGCCGGTAACCTGGATTTGGATAAAGCCTCTGTCTCTTCCTCCCAGTATATTAAGTTAGTAAACGCTATTTTGAAACAAGCCATTTCAGAGCGTACTTCTGATATTCACCTGGAAATGTTTGATGAACGCGTCAGCTTGCGTTTCCGTATTGACGGTTCGTTGTATGAACGTACGCCACCCAATAAAGATTCCGTCGCGGCTATTATTTCCCGTATCAAAATTCTGTCTAAATTGGATATTGCCGAAAAGCGTTTGCCTCAGGACGGAAGTTTTGGATTGAAATACCAAAACCGTACCATTGAGGTTCGTGTGTCTGTGTGTCCAGCAGTATACGGTGAAAAACTCGTGCTTCGTATCTTGGATAAAGGTACGGGCGAAATGAACGTAGATAAACTCGGGTTTGAGCCTGAACAAAAGAAGGCCTTTTTGGAGGCGGCTAATTTACCGCACGGGCTCATTTTCTTGACGGGGCCTACCGGATCTGGTAAATCTACTACTTTAAACGCGGTGCTTACCACCATTCGTACACCGGCGCTAAACTTTATGACATTGGAGGACCCGGTGGAATACAAGCTGGCAGGTATCAGCCAGGTGCAGGTAAAACCGCAAATCGGCCTAACCTTTGCAGCCGGGCTGCGTTCTTTCTTACGTCAGGACCCGGATGTAATTCTGGTAGGGGAGGTGCGCGATACGGAAACTGCCGAAGCGTGTTTAAAGGCTGCCTTGACGGGTCACTTGGTGTTGTCTACCTTGCATACCAACGATGCCTTGGGTGCTATTCCTCGTTTGATTGACATGGGGATGGAGCCCTTTTTGTTATCCAGCTCCTTGGAGTTGGTAGCCGCCCAGCGCTTAGTGCGTATTTTATGTCCGTATTGTAAGATGCCGTACCATCCGGAATCCTCTATAATTGCCCAAATTATTAATGAAGGCCACTTTAGTCCTAAGGAAGTAGGTACCTGGACCTTTTACAAAGCGGTAGGTTGCCCTAAATGCGTAAACACTGGCTACCTAGGCCGCCGGGCTATTTACGAGGTGTACCGCATTACCGAGGAGTTACGTAATATTATTTATAAGACGCAGGACTTAGTAGAAATGCGCAAGGTTATGAATGCCAGCGGTGTGTTAAACTTGCGCGGTAACGGCTGGCGTAAGGTGGTTAAAGGTTTGACCACTGTGGAAGAAATTTTAGGTATTACTACGGAGGGTTAAGAGGTTTTATGCCGAAATATAGTTACACCGTAAAGGACAATGCCGGTAAAACCCGTAAGGGAAGTATTAATGCAGAAAGCCGGGAGAGGGTTATTTTTGCTTTGCAGAACAAGGGGTTTGTCGTTTTAGAAGTGCAGGAAAGCGGCTCCTCTCTTTTTGGTAAAGGAAGCAAGCAACGCAAGGTGGGCGGTAAAGTGCCGGGCCATGTGTTGGCTTTCTTTGCTGAGCAGCTTTCTACGCTTATTGCTGGCGGCGTGCCGTTGGTGCGTGCTATTGCATTGCTTAGTGAATACGCTTCCAATGCCCGTTTGGGCCAGGTATTAAACCAAGTGGCCAAAGACGTTGCGGCAGGGAATTCGTTGCACTCGGCGCTCTCACATCACCCTCGCACCTTTGATAATATTTGGTTATCCTTGGTACAGGCAGGCGAAGTCGGCGGTAATTTGGCGGAGACCTTAGGTCAAATTGCAGCTTATATTAAGACCCAAAATGCCATGCGCAGCAAAATTATTACCGCGGTGACGTATCCGGCCATTTTGGCCATAGCGTCTGTAGGTGTATTGGTGTACTTTATTATCGGGATTGTGCCTACGTTCGCGCAAATCTTTAAGGATTTTAACATTGAATTGCCCATGATTACGGCTGTGGTGTTAGCTATTTCCGGATTTTTGGTTAATCACGGAATCATGTTGATTGTCGGAATGATTGTGTTATTTGTGGCTTTCCGTTTTTATATCAAGACACCGGAAGGGAAAAAACGCTGGCACTCCTTCCTGATTTCCATGCCGATATTTGGTAATTTCTTGCGTAATATTTACTACTCGCGTATGTTGACCACGTTGGCCACCTTGCTGCGCAGCGGTGTGACGATTTTAAATGCAATCGTAGTATTAGAGGAGTCCTTTGATACGAACGTTATTATTAAAAACGCCTTACACGTGGCAAAAACGGATGTAGCGGCCGGGCGTTCTATTTCGGATTCTTTCCGGGCGGCAGGGGTGTTCCCGGGACTCATGACAGAAATGATGCTGATGGGTGAAGAATCCGGTAAGCTGCCTAGTATTATTGCCACTTTGTCGCGTTTTTATTCGGACCATGTGGACCAGTTTATTGCGCGTTTTTCCGCGGTAATTGACCCGATTTTGATTGTAGGTATTGGTTCGTTAATCGGTGTGATTGTGGCCTCTATTTTCTTGCCGATTTTCAAACTGTCCCAAATTGGCGGCGGCGGCCAGTAAGGCTGCGGTAAGAGGTGTAAAATGCAACTTTTTCAAAAGCATACAGGAAAGCAGGGTTTTACGTTAGTAGAAGTGCTGGTTGTGGTGCTGATTGCGGTGTTAATTACGCTGGCTTCTGTGCCGGTATATAAACGCAACCAGGAACGCGCCCGCTATATGGCGGCTTCCGGTGTGCTGTTGCAGCTGGGGACGGCTGTTGCCCTGTATCAGGAGAGTTGCAGCGGTTCCCTTCTTAGCGGCTCGATTGTATTGCAATCTCCCGGCAATACGGCGACGTCGTTTCCAGATTCCACTCTTGCCACGTGTCCTTCTGATGCCGGGTCCCAGGCTGATAAAAATGTGTTGGGCTGGTTGCAAGGGCGCCAGTATTTACAAAAGCTTCCGTTAGGGAGCGGGGGACTTTACAAAGGCTACCGTTTTACAGTATATCCAAGTGACACTGACAAGTTGGCTAGTATGAGCGATACCCAAAACAACAGTTTAGCTGAATACAGGTATGCTTGGGTAGACAGAAATGGGAATATAACCCACAACAGCGGTATTTAGGAGTTAATATGCAGAACCAAAAAGGATTTACTTTAGTTGAACTATTAGTGGCGGCTACCATTATCGGGTCCCTGGTAGTGTTTGCCACTATCAGTTACCGTAAAGCAGCTGCTGAAACGCGTTGGACGGCTGCCAAAGCCAAGCTGGAACAAGTGGCCGGGGCGGTGCAACGCTGGCAAGCGGACTATCCTGCATACACGCTGGCAGAAGGAATTATAGCTAACAGTTCTGCAGATTGTCAGGCCAAGATAGGACAGTATGTGTATACGGGCCGTCTAAATCCTTCTAATTTAATTGCGTGCGGTTTTTTGGAGAAAGGTGATTGGAATGCTCAGAGTAGTTACTACTATTATGCGGTGTGCCGTAACGGCGACGACTCAGTTACTTTTTGTCAAACTGATTCTTTAGCGTGTGTGGCACCTAGAGAGAGTGCCAATTTGCCGGCAGATTATAAATCCAAGGTGTATTGTATAGATACTTTCGGGGTGGGACATGAGCATGAATAATAATTCAAAAGGCTTTACTTTAATGGAAACCCTGTTTGTGCTGCTAGTCATAGCGTTGGTTGTCAGTTTTGCTATGCCGGCTTTCCGTTCAGTACGAAACGATATTAAAAATACCCGCGCTAAAACTGCTTTAAAAAAATTGGCCGAAGCGCGCAAAACTTTTTACCAGTTTAATAAAGGTACGGATATAGCCACTGCCCCTAGGGATGGAGCTCTGCTGGACCAAGTAGGGGATTGGGGATCATGGAAGTTTGCGGGAAGTAGTGTCAAAAGCTATGCCGGAGGGGATTGCAACAGCGTAGGTACCGGAATACCAGGCACCCGGGTAGGAGTTGGCGGTACCACAACTGCCTCTACCGCGGCTGTCAGCGAGTTATTTGCGTGCAGATTTTTAGATTGGCGGGATTTTGAGGGGTTGCCTTATACGTTTGCCGTTTGTCCTACAGGTACCGGGAACACGCCCAGACCGCCTTGTGATTCCACAGGACGGTTTGTGGCTGCCACGGGGAGCGATGGGGCCGGCTCAGAATATACCGGCACGTATAGAATGTGGGTAAACCAGGATAATATGCAAGTAACAGATACGAAGGATTAAGGACGGGTATATGAAAAAATTTTTGCAAAATAAAAAAGGTGTAACCTTGCTGGAAGGGCTAATTGCTTTGTTACTGCTGGCTATGGTAGCGACAGGAGCTTTTGCGGTGTTATTGTCCAATTCCCGCCGGGCTACCCAACCGGATATCCGTGAGGAAATGATTATGGCTGTGGCCAATGCTAATGAGGCGTTGACCACCCTGATGTATCAGGAAAGCGGAGATTCGGTATATGGTTTATGTGGAAATTCTAATTGGGGTAGTACGACAGGCCCGCATAGTATCAACTGTATGTTGCCGGTAGTATGCGACAGAAATAACTCTTCCTTTTCCTATACGGTGGAGACGAATGAGACGGATTTGCCCGACTCTAAATTAACAAACAAGCAATATAGTGAGAACAAAAATAACAAAAAGGTTACTTTTTCCATTATGTGTAACGGGTTTACTTTATGAAATTGATACGCAGAAATACAAATAAACGCGGGTTTACGCTAACAGAAATTTTGTTAGCGGTGATGATTGTGGGGCTGATAGGAATAGCCTTAGCGGCTTTGACCCGTTCAGCCGCGCGTGAGTCCGGCAGCGGCAAGACGCGTATTATGCTGCGCAATGATTACGCGCGGTTTATCCGTCAGCTGCGCCAGGATTTATCCAAGGCAACACAAGTAATACTTGTAAATGAGCAAACAGGGGTCTTACTGGTGATTCTGCAAGGGCATCATCGCGACTTATACTTGAATAATGATGGTACTACTAATCAACGGACAATTGGGTATTGCTTTGAAGCGGGGGGCCAGCCCGCCAAACCAACGGGAGCCTGGAGCGGTGGAATAATTCGCAGAATAGTTAGGGACACTACTGCTATCACTTCCGTCAAGGATTCCTGTTCTGCTGATGGTGAAGTAGTTTTAAACAATGTAAAATATAAGCAAGAGGACGATATAGAAGGGAACTATCCCTTTCCGCTTTTTCAACGCGAACGCAACCAGGCTAATGCGTTGCGGGTCCGTATCATTACCGAAGTAGGAACTAATCCGGTTGTCAATGAAGCTTTTGACCAGTTAATTACAGTACCCTCAGGAGATATCGGATATTGAGCTTATGAAAATAAACAGCCAAAAAGGCGCAGCCTTAATGCAGGTATTATTAGTGACGGTGATTTTAGCGGGTATTGCAACGATGTTGCTGCGGGCCGGTCTAGCCCGTACCTCCTCAGCACGCAAGACCAGCCGCAGCGTGATAGCAGAAATGCTGATTAAATCCTGTATGGCTGAGGTAAATCACTTATGGGCGGCTAAAACACCGGCTGCATTTGGATACGATTTAACGCACGGTTGTATGTATTCAACAGGGACGGGGGTCAGTAATTGTAAAAAGACATATTCCTGCATGACTATTAACGGTTACCAGGTAGACGCAACGATGGAAATGCGCGGAGAAGGCGATAAGCATAGAATTACGTACGAGATTGTCACAAATTCCGACAAGTTATAAGCGGGGAATTTTATGAAGAAATATTTGTTTGTGGTAGCAGAGGTGCTGGTGGCGTGTACACTGGTCTGCGTGCAGCAGGCTGCAGCTTCTCCATTACTGGACCCCTCGGAAACAGTAGCCGCTCCTCCTCCGTCTAATATTGATTTCTTGAAACGTTCTTTAGGTTCGTCAGATATCTCAGCTACGGGTTCTTTCCGCAGTGCCGGACAAGACGAGGCTGCCACAGCTACACAAAAAACAACGACTACGGAAGCCTCCTCCCAGCCGGTCCAAAACAAATCTGCCGCTGTAGCTGCTCCGCGTACTTCTACCCCAAACTCCGGTGCAGTGCTGGAAATGCCGCTTTCTTCCGGTAAGGTAGTTACGACCCGTGTGCCAACCCGGCCTCGTGCAGTGGCAAAGAAAGCCGGACGGCCGTCTCGTCCAGTGCCGTCTGTGCAACCCGTTGTAGACCGTTCTGCAGAGGACAATACAACTGAAGAAAATGCACAAGCCCAAGAGGAGGCGGCCCAAGCAGAATTGGAATATGCAGCCCGTATGTTGCGCCAGGAGAAACAATTAGCTGCTGCCCAGGGACGTTTTATTCCACAGGCGGCTTCACGAGGCAATTACGTGCCGGCGGCGCAAACGGCTGCTAATGCGCCATATAATCCTAACGATTACCGTCCCGGCGTAGAGTGGCAGCGTAATGACAGTACCCATTTCATTATTTATACCCAAAAACGTGATGGCGGTATCGGCTCGTCCAATATGAGTATGCTTTTTGAAACGGCCTATGCTACGCTGCGGCGTAATATCCCGTGGATGATGACTGATAAAGTGCGGGTATTTGTGTATCAGGATCATACCAATTATCTAAAGCACGAGCCCAATGCAAAGGCCTGGACACGTGCGCTAGCATATCCGACGCGCGGGGAAATTGTGGTGTATGACGAGCCAGGTAAACAGCAGGAGTTGCAGGAGGTATTTACACACGAGTTGGTGCACGTTTTTACGCAAAAGTTTTTTGACAAACACAAAACGGGCCGCCTGATTACTCCTACCTGGTTAGACGAGGGATTGGCCGTCTATATGGAGGACCAGGCCTATAACGGCAGCAAGGGGGGGCCTTGGTCTAAGGATTTAAAAACGCTAAATCTCCAGCGAGACCCAAAAAGCCAAACAGCTAATTTTTCCTCCAGTTCTTTGTTCGGTTCTCGCAGTTCAACTACCGGGAGAGCCAATTCGTTTACCCGCAAAGGGAAAACTGTTTTCCTAATGCCGTTTGACCAGTTTATGCAGGAAAACTCACTCTCCACTATGGAGGCAAGCAACCGTACGCAGGATTGGTATTTGCAAGCTTATGCTATGGTGCGCTTTTTACTTAACCCCGCTGGCGGGTCTGCTCCGTCTAACCGGATGCAATTTGAACAGTTTACCCGTTTAATTGCCGACGGGGAACAAGTGCGCGACCCGGCTAGCGGCTTTCCAATACGCGATTCCAACGGCAAACCGATGTACCGCCCGTATTCGGCGGAAAAGGCGATGGCACGCGCCTACCGCTACAACAGCCCCAGCAATTTTGAAGACGCTTTCTGGCGCTGGATTAATACACAATATTAAGTATTTTTTATCAGATAAAAGGCATTTTTGTCGTCTGAGATTTGACAAAGTCCCTTTAATTTGCTATAATATACTTATACAAACCGCTGCTGTTTGTATTTTTTTTATCATTTTTTCTGCTGTTTTTTCATCTGAAGTAACCACGTTGTTTTCCTGGGGAATTGTATGCCTAAAAATCATGTAGTGCCGATGACGGATTTATTTGCACCGTCACAGGCCGCGCCGCTTGCCGAGGCAGAAACGCCCGCTGCGCCCATTGCTTCCAAAACCACCGCGGAGTTTGCCCGCTCTATTTTAAAAACCACCAAACGTACTAAAAACGCTTCCAAACGCACCAAAAAGTCTGTGGCGGGACTTGCGTACCAACCGGAATTTGCGGCGCGGCTATTAGCGTTTTTTGACATTCCGCCTTTTCGGGTAACGGAAGTACAAAAAAAAGACGGTTCCGTTACTCTGTTAGAAACTGCGTCTGAACTGCCCACCTTTGCGGCCTTTGCGCGCAGTCTGGGTGTTACGCAGGCGCAGCTAATGGCCTGGGAGAACCAGCACGCTGATTTTGCCGAAGCAGCCAAAAAAGCGCGTGATTTGCAGGGCGATATTTTAATCCAAAATAGTTTGCGCGGCAATTACTCGGCTTCCTTTGCAGTATTTACAGCTAAAAATATTCTGGGTTGGAGTGATGGTAAAGAAGCTCCGGCCTTACCGCAAACAATTGTGGTACGCTGGGAGAAATAATGGCGCGCGCGAAACCAACTGCTGCCGTGGTCATTCCCTATAAACCGCGCTATCCGCAAACGCTCATTCATCCGGCCTTGGAGAGCCACCGTTTTTGCGTGCTCGTAACGCACCGTCAAATGGGCAAAACCGTTTGCACCATTAATCATCTGCTCAAAAGTGCTTTGAAAAATCCGCGTCCGGCGGGGCGATATTTTTACATCGCGCCGTTTTTGAAGCAGGCCAAACTCATTGCGTGGGATTATATCCGGCGTTTTGCAGCTCCGCTGCCGGGTGTAAAACTGGCCGAGGGGGAATTGTGTGCGCAATTGCCGACGGGGGCTAAAATTTGGTTGTTGGGGGCGGACAATCCCGATGCGTTGCGCGGCACGTATGCCGACGGAGTGGTATTAGATGAGTACGCACAAATCAAACCGGATGTGTATGACGAAATCGTGCGGCCGATGCTGCTTTCGCGCAACGGATGGGTGGTGTTTACGGGCACGCCGAAAGGACAAAACCAATTTTACGAGTTGTATCAAACGGCGCAAAAGGCAGCCCAAACGGACCCGGCTCATTGGTGGTGCGGTATGTTCCGCGCCGACGAAACCGGGGTCATTGCACCGGAAGAATTGGAGGAATTGCGCCGCCGCACGCCGGATCATTTATTCCGGCAGGAATACCTGTGCGATTTTACGGCTGATGCCGAGGATGTATTTATCCCGGTCAGTTTAGTATCGGCGGCGTGTGCACGTTTGTATGCTCCGGCTGAACTTGCGTATGCGCCCAAAATTATCGGCGTGGACCCGGCCCGTTTTGGCGCGGACCGCAGCGTGATTATCAAACGGCGCGGACTGCAAGTTTTTCCGCCGGAAGTGTTTCAAAAAATAGACCAAATGGCTTTGGCTGCGCGGGTGGCTGGCGCGATAGAGCAGTTTCATCCCGATGCAGTTTTTGTTGATGCGGGCTGCGGCGGCGGCGTGATAGACCGCTTGCGTCAATTAGGTTTTTCTGTGACGGAAATTCCGTTTGGCGCGGCAGCTGCCAAGGCCGGACAATATGTCAACAAACGCGCGGAAATGTGGGGGGATTTGAAAGCGTGGCTGGAGGCAGGCGGTGCGCTGCCTCCGTCGGCAGAACTTAAAGCGGATTTGAGTGCACTGCGCTATGATTTTGATGCGGCGGGTAAGTTGCGTTTGGAAAGCAAAGAAATTTTGAAAGCACGCACAGGCCGCAGCCCCGATTTGGCCGACGCGCTTGCGCTGACTTTTGCCATGCCGGTGCAAAAACAAGCAGCTCGTACGGCTTTTGCCCGCACGGAATATGATGTATTGTAGGCAAAATTTTTGTTAATTTTTTGCCGGAAAACTAATTTTGTCAACAAAAAACTTGACAATGCTAACAAAATATGCTATAATACGCTTGTCAGAAGGAAATCTATTCTGCTTACTTCTAAGTCGTAAACTAGGCGGCCCTTAGCATCAGAGCCGCTAAAATTAATACTAACAATACTGTCAGTCCTACAGAAAGATACGCTGCCGTTTTTTTGCTGCCATGCGGAAAAAGGCTGTGCGTAATAATATAAAATCCGGGCAAGGCCAGCAAGGCCGCAAACACCAAAATTAAAATTAAACCGCCCATGTAGTTCCTCCAAAAGTAGTTTCTTATATAGTAATAAATTTCACGCTGTTTTGTTTCTTTCATTTTGAATTAGTTTGATTAGTTTATTTTTTCACAAGGGGATGTATGACTACAAAAAATTCCGTTACGGTGGATTTATTCCGCCAACAGTATGACATCATGAAGGCCGACGCGCTGCCGTGGCAAAAAACGTGGAAAGAACTTTCACGCTACATTGCACCGACGCGCGGTTTTTTTGACGGGGACCAAGCCAATGACGGACGGAAATTGGATCACCGCAGCCTGATTGATTCCGACCCGCTGCTTGCTGTAGAAATTTTAAGCGCGGGCATGGTTTCCGGGCTTACCAGCCCCAGCCGCAGTTGGTTTGAGCTCACACTTTCCGACAGCCGCCTGATGAAACAAAGCGGCGTGCGCAGCTGGCTTTATGAAGTACGCCGCCGCATGGAGGAAGTGTTTTCGCGCTCCAATTTATATTATGTGTTGCACGGGTTTTATCAGGAAATTTCTGTCTTTGGCACGGCAGCCTTTTTATTAGAAGAGGATTTTGACCGGGTGCTTTCCTGCCGCAGTTTTACGGCGGGGGAATACGTACTCGGCACTGATGACAAAGGACGTGTAAACAGTTTCGGGCGCGAATTTTTTATGACACCTGTCCAAATGGCCGGGCAATTTGGTTTGGCCAATTTGCCGCTTGATATTCGCCGCGCCGCCGAAGAAAAACGTAACGGTTGGTTTAAGGTGCAGCATATCATTATGCCTAATCCCAACGCCGATGATACCAAGGCCGGGCAAGTCAATATGCCGTATGTGTCAGCTTATTTTACGCCGGAGGGGCATTTGTTAAAACAGGGCGGTTACCATGAATTTCCGGTGATTGCTGCCCGTTGGGAAGTAAGAAATTCTGCCGATATTTATGGCCGCGGGCCGGGTTGGAAAGCTTTGGGCGATGTGAAAATGCTGCAAAAAATGCAAAAGACCAAACTGGTCGCTTTAGACAAAAATACCAACCCGCCCATGATGGTATCGTCTAATGTGCAGGGAGAAGTGAATTTGCTGCCGGGCGGGTTGACGCGCTATAGCGGTACGACTGATGCCGCGGTAAAACCGGCGTATCAAGTGCCCGTAGATTTGAATGCTTTGGAAGCCAGTATTGAAAAAGTAAAGCAGACCATTCGCGGCCAATTTTTTGCCGATGTGTTTTTGATGCTCAGCACGCAAAATTTTGCGCACATGACTGCTACCGAAGTGGCCGAACGCCACCAGGAAAAAATGTTAGTGCTGGGGCCGGTGTTGGAACGACTGAAAAATGAATTATTGGACCCGTTGATTGAGCGTACGTTTGCCATTATGGTACGCCGCGGCGTATTACCGTTGCCGCCGCCAGAAATTGAAGAGCAGGAAGTTAAAATCCAATATGTTTCTATGATTGCGCAAGCCCAAAAACAAAACGGGATTAATGCCATTGAACAGGGGATTGCTTTTACTGCCAGCCTGGCTCAGGGTAATCCGCAAGTATTAGACAAGGTGGATTTTGATGCAGCGTTAGAGGAAGGATTAGATTTGTTGGGCGTACCGGCCGTGATGTTGCGCTCCCAAGAGGAAACGCAAAAAATCCGTCAGGACCGCCAAGCACAGCAGGCGGTAGCAGCTGCCCAACTCATACAGCAGAAAAAATAATAAATACATTCGCGCTGACGGGCGGCCTAAAATTAACGAGCCCCCGCAGGCGAAAGGGGGGAGGAAACCCGCGTGTGTTTCCTCCCCGGACGGAAGGAAAATTATGAGCAAGAAATTACGGGAAAAACGAAACGCGGCCGATTTGGCCTGCATTCTAAAACTGCCGCAAGGGCGGCGCGTATTATGGCGCATCATGCAAAGTGCACGGCTGGACGAGCACGGCTTTGTTCCCGGCGATGCACAAGCCACCGCTTTTCATTGCGGACAGAAAAGTATCGGGCTGTTTTTACAGGCAGAAATCGCTCAGCTTTCGCCGCTTATGTTAGCGCAAATGCGTGCAGAATATCTGTCCGAAATTACGTCAGAACAAAATCAACTTAACAAAGAAAACGAGGAAATGCACAATGTCTAATCACACCCCGCAAACCGCGCCAGCGGCGCAAACTGATTTTACACCCACACAGGCCGACGAAGTATCCGGCCGGCCGAGCCAAGCAGAACCAACACTTGCAGACGATCGGCTGAAACCTACACCTGAAAGTATTTCATCTACAGACTCCTACAGCCAGCTGGTGCTGCCAGAAAGTTTAAAAGGACACGAGGCAAGTTTTGCTTCTTTTAAACAACTGGCAGCCGAGCTGAAATTGCCCGCCGAAACCGCGGAGAAACTCATACAATGGGAAGCCTCCGTCGCCCAGGGTAACCAACAAAGCGCCGAAGTACAACGTGCAGATATTCTGCGTAAATGGACGGAACAGACCAAAGAAATATTTGGACCGTCTTATCAGCAAAATATAGCGCGCGCCTTAGAAGCAGCAGACCGTTTCGGCGGGCCGGAACTACGGGAATTGTTAGAAGTAACGGGACTTGGCAGCCATCCTGTTATCGTGAAAACCTTTCACCAAATCAGCCAACAAATTTGCGAGGACGCCTCGGTCAGCGGGCGGACGCGCCACAGCACTGATAAGACCTTCGCAGAGGCGTTGTACGGGAGGGCCGATTAAGGCGCTTCCCCGTCCTATATAGGACCGGTAAAAGTAAGGAAAATTAATTTTATGGCAATTATTGCAGATAAACAATATAACTTGCTGGATTATGCCAAACAATTTGACGAGTCCGGCCAAGAGCTTGCTATCGCTGAAGTATTAAGCAAATCTAATCCGATTATCGGCGATGCACTAGTGATTGAAAGTAATTTAGACAGCGGGCATGAATACGCCGTGCGCACCGGTATTCCCGAAGGGACCTGGCGCCGCGCTTACCAGGGCATTGAGCCCGCTAAAGCCACTACTAAAGTAGTGGTAGAAGGTTACGGTACCTTGTCAGCTTATTCCGTAGTAGATAAATTAATCGCTGAAAAAGGCGGCAATTTACAAGCTGTCCGCACGGGACAAAGTAAAGCTATTATTGCAGGAATGTCCAATACTATGGCGCACAATATGATTTACGGTAATGCCGGAGAAACCCCGGAACGCTTTACCGGGCTGGCCGCGCGTTACAGTGCCTTATCGGGTGCCGAAAGTGCTGCAAATGTGATTGATGCCGGCGGTTCCACCAACGGGCAAAACTCCTCTATCTATCTCGTGGTTTGGGATACGGATAAGGTATTTACCTTTTTCCCGAAGGGCTCCAAAGCGGGCATCCAACGCGTAGATCATGGCTTGGTAAATCACGTAGATGCCAGCGGTAACGAATATCCTGCTTACAAGGAATACTTTGAATGGAAACTGGGGCTTGCCGTGCAAGATTGGCGCTATGCAGGCCGCATTTGTAATATTGATGTGACCGATGTGCCGTCTACCTTAATTGACAAGATGTGCGAGTTGGAAGAAAAAATCCAAAGCCTACAACTTGGCAAACCCGTCTGGTATATGAACCGTACCGTCAAAGCGGCGTTGCGTAAACTGGCCAGCAGCAAGCAAAATGTCCAGTATACGCCGGACCAAATCACCAGCCGCCCGATGATGACGTTTAACGAAATCCCGGTGCACGTATGTGATGCTATTGCCGATACGGAAGCAGTAGTTGCGTAAGGAGAATGAATATGTTAATTGATAATACCTTGGTGCTTTCTGAACAGCAAGCTGTTTTGGCAACGGCTGCTTCTACCAATGTGGTGGACCAAACTGCCGCTGGCAATGCACACACCCATGCGGCTTTTATGGTGCGTGTAGACCAAACCTTTACGGGTTCTACAGCGGTTAAAATTGCATTGGAAACCTCCGCAGCTTCCAATTTTAGTACTAAAAAAGAAGTGTTTTCTGCTTCTTTTGCAGTAGCAGACCTAACAGCAGGGGCTACAGTGGTCAAAGCTGTATTGCCTGCAGGGTTACAGCGCTACATCCGCGGTTATTACACTGTAACTGGCGAAGGAACAGCAGGCAAATTGTCTCTGTTCATTACGGATGCGGTAGATATGTAATCTGCTTGCGGGGCGCGCTTTTCTGTCCGCGCCCCGCACCCAAAAAAGGTTTGGTGCGGTATTGCAAACAGTTGTTTTTGCAAAAAGAGGGGAGAAACCCGTTCAAAAAGACAGATTTTGAGGAATAAAGATAAGGCCATGGTACTAAAAATGGCTAAAAAGGGCAAAAATGCGCGAAATCGCGCCAAAAACCTCACTTTTTCAGGTATTTTATAGGCTAAAATGATTAATTTTGTTTATTTTTTGTTTTGAAAAAAATACTGTTGGCACCCGGAAGGATAACGAATAAATTCTGGATTTATAACAGCATATCTGATTGATTAAAAATAATATATTATTTTGAAAATACTTAAATAATAAATATTTTTAAAATTGTATTTGAAAATATTATTAAATATTTTTGTATCAATTTTATTAGTAATAAAAATAAATATAAATTTAAAAATAATTAAAATATAAGTATATTTTAAAAAATATATAAATATATAAAATAAAAAATATTTAAATTTTAGTATAAATTAAAATGGAGTATAAAAATGATATCAAAAGTGGATATATGCAATTTGGCTTTGGCGCAACTAGGGCAGGAACCTATTGGCGCTTTAGAGCAGGAGGATGAACGGGCTAGACGTTGCCGTTTATTTTATGATCCGGTACGCCAGGAAGTACTGCGTACCCACAATTGGAGCTTTGCCTGCACACAGGCGGATTTGGCATTATTAGACTCCACTACTGTTGGAAACAATCCGGAATATACCTATGCCTACCCGCAAGACTGCCTGTTTGTGCGCAAGGTGTATGCCAAAGGACAAGCCCACTATCCGGTTGCGTTTAAAGAGCTATACCGCAAAGAGACGCAGGCCCGGGTCATTCTTTGCCCTGCGGTTCAGGCCCAGGCCGAATATACCCGGGATGTAACGGATACTGTGGCCTTTGATCCTGCTTTTGTAAAAGCATTTTCATTAGCTTTAGCGGCGGATTTGGCAATTACGCTCAGTGCGGACATGACGCTGGCGCAACGTATTTTGGGCTCTTATACCTTGGCCTTAGAGGAAGCCCGCCGCAGCAATATGACGGAAAATTATGAAATCCGCCAACCGGAAAGTGCTTTTGTGGAGTGCCGTTGATATGCCTTTACATACTTTAAATTGTAATTTTTCCGGCGGGGAAGTCAGCCCGCATTTGTACAGCCGGACAGATGCTGCATCGTACCCGACCTGGTTAAAAACAGCTTGTAATTTTCTGGTACATCCGCAGGGCGGAGCTTCCAACCGTCCCGGAACAGCTTATGTCAACACCGCTAAGTATTCAGATAAACAATGCCGCCTTATTCCGTTCGTATTAAGTGAATTTGAAGCCTATGTGCTAGAAGTGGGGCATAATTATATCCGTGTACACGCTCAGGCCGGAACGTTGCTACAAAACGGAAGTATTTATGAAATTGCCACGCCTTATACGGAACACGAACTGGCTGCTTTGAATTATGTGCAATATGACCAAACCTTATTTTTGGTGCACCCGTCTTATCCGCCTAAAAAATTGACCCGTAATGACGATCACTATTTTACACTGGCAGATGCTTCTATTACAGGGGGTCCCTTTATGGTAGCTAATACGGACGCTAGCCATAAAATGCAGTTGGTCAGTATTACCGATACTGTAGTGTCAGAAGGGGTAAAAGCGTCGTTGGCATTTTTACCCATTAGTTATCCTAATTATTTTATCCAGGCTTTTTGGCGTGGGGAACGTTTTTATGATCCCAGCGGATATGGGTTTAACGTGGCAGAAGTTGTGCAGTATTTTAATGCGCGTTATGGTTCTACGGGATGCGTGGCTTATGACCAGGGAGGTGTACTGCGTATTGAATCCCCGCAGGCTAATGGCGGTGATTATAATGGCGCGGAGCTTATGATTCATTATCGCTCCGGTCTGGCTTCTACTCCTAAATTAATTGTGACCCAGCAGATGAGCGGCGGACAAAACGCAGGAGAAGTAGTTAGCTATGGGGAAACAAGACTGTATTTAGAGGCGGATTTTGATGCATTTCGTCCGGGCCATGTAGGGGCTCTGTGGGCATTGAATCACCGCATTGAGAGTCCGTATGAAAGCGGTACTTTAGGATATACGGATATTTCCCATGTGATTAGAACCGGGGGGGATTGGCGTTTGCGTACGACAGGAACCTGGTATGGTGAAATTGTGTTGGAATCGTCGGAAGATAATGTTACATGGGAAAAAGTAAAGCATTTTACCAAAGCACAAAATGAGGACAATTTAAACACGCTTGGCAATTTAGCTCCGTCCGCCAAGATGCGTTACTTACGGGTGCGCTGCCTGGGAATTTCCGGCGAAATGGGATATATTTTACAGGCAGAAGCCTTTAGCCAGGAAGGGATTGTTAAACTACAAAATTATGTAAATGCCCGCAGAGTCCATGTAACCATCGAACGGCAGCCTGGTGAAGTAGGAGTGTGGACTTCGGATTGGGCGGAAGGGGCTTTTAGTCCGGATGCGGGTTATCCGTGTTGTGTTTTCTTTTATCAAGACCGTTTGGGATTTGCCGGAACCGCACGCGAACCGCAGAGCGTATGGTTTTCTAAAACGGGCGAATACGAGGATTTTGGCTATCACCGTACGGTGCAAGATTCCGACGCTATAAGCCTGAATTTGTCCAGTAAAAAATTAAATGCGATTAATGCAGTAGCCGTGGGGGCTAAATTATTAGTCTTTACGGCAGGCAGTGAATGGAGCATTGGTTGTTCCGGGGCATTAACTCCGTATAATTTGGAAGTAGCACAGGAGGGGGAACGCGGGGCTAAAGCCATTGCACCCATTGTGGTAGGAAACCGTACCTTGTATGTGCAATCGCGTGGCAGCGTATTACGTGATTTTTATTATGAATATACGAGTGATTCCTATACGGGTCGTGATGTAACTTTGCGCGCCAAGCATTTGTTTTTAAACCGCACGATTAAGGAAATGGCATATCAACAGGAACCCGATAATTTAATTTGGTGCGTATTGGATGACGGAAGTTTATTATCCTTGACCTATATGGCAGAGGAAGCAGTACTGGCTTGGACACAACACCAAACCCAAGGAAGTTTCCTTAGTGTCTGTAGTATTCCATCGTACGGATATGATGAAACTTGGTTTTTGGTGCAGCGTGAAAACGGTATTTTTATTGAGCGGATGTTAGCCCGCTTACCCAGCCAAGAACCGGAGGACCAGGTGTTTTTAGATGCCAGCGTGTCGCAAAAAAATACCCAATCTTTTACGCAGGTAAACGGTTTAACCCACTTAAACGGACAGCAAGTAACGGTACTCGCTGACGGGAGTCCGATCAAAGGGTTATCTGTGCAAAACGGAGTGTTGGTTTTACCGCGGGCGGTCCACACCGTTCATGTCGGGCTGGGATATCAGGCCAAATTACAAACATTACCTGTAGAATATAGTTTGCAAGACGGCACGGCGGCAGACCGCAAGCGGCGGCTGGTACAAGCTATGCTGCGGGTATTGGATAGCCGTGGCGGATATGTAGGGGCAGACAACGGGAAATTAGATGAATTATTATATGCCCCGTTAGTATCTTACGGAGGGGCAGCCGCCTTGCAAACCAAAGAAGTACGCAAAATGTTTTCTTCTTCGCATGGTTATTTCCCGTCGGTAACCGTGTTACAAAAAGATCCGCTTCCGCTGACAGTACTGGCTATTGTGGCACAACTGGCTTAAAAAAATCCCGCACTCTGTAAACGGGTGCGGAAAATTAAAAAAGCACGTGTTTTTATGGAATAGCCGGCAGGCGAAAACTGGTAATCATTTCTGATACTGCAGAGGTTGGCCCGCCAAAGCCTATCACGTAATAACAGGTATTTTCCCGGACGGCGACTAATCCGATAAGGTTTATTTTGTGGGGTAATTGATCAGAGATTAATTCGCCATACACTACGGCTCCGCTTGCGTCCGGTCCTACGTCTATAGAAACGGGTTCGCCCAGCAAACGGATTTCCCCCCGGGGCGACTGGGCTTGCTGCACCTGACGGGCTAAGGCTTGGGCGAGCGGTAAAGCGTCCGTTTGGGGCTGCCGAACAATTTGATGCAATAAAAGAAATCCTTCAAACGCAGCAGCGTCTTGGGTATTGTCTTTGAGTAATATATTGGTATCAAAACCGACCAGCATATGTGTTTGGTCTACAGGATCCAATGCAATCCAATGGCTCAGTGTGGTGGCATTGTACAGTGTCAGATGAAACCCGTAGCGGGGATCAGTATACTCCCGCTGTCCGATAACAGGCTGCGTCTGTTGGCGCGCCGCCAGGATAATAGGTTGAAACGGTGCAGCCAATTGTTTATACAGTTGATATCCGGTTATGCCGATTAATAAAAATACGCTTGCTGTTGCCACACCAGCACACACCAGCGGCCATAAATTGCGTTTGCTTTTAAACAACAACCAAAGCAATTTGAAAATTAAGAAGAAAATTCCATACACAACCGATACAACGATTAGGGCGAAAATGAAAAGGGTTAACATACTTTCCTCCTTGTTAACGGCGGCTATCTCCTATGATATTAGTTTGGAGCAGCTTTGTAAAGCGCATTTGGAGGAGTTAGCGCCTGCCTTGCGGGAGAAAGACAAACAGGAATTAGAGGCGTGTTATCAATTACCGGTACGGGAGGGATTACAATTGTGTGCCGCACGCAGTGTATGCGCCGTGGCTTTTCGGTACCGGGGAGAAGTATGTGCGGTGGCCGGATTAGAGCCGTCCAGTCTGTTGGGGGCTCAAGCGTGTGTATGGTCTTGGACGGGAATAGGAGTGGAAAAATGTCCGAAATCTTTTTGGCGTGTTTCTAAACGGGTCATAGATTTTTTTAAACATTATTATCCGCATCTATATGCCGCGTGCGATGTGCGTTATGAACAGGCCGCGCATTACTTGTGTCATTTAGGTGCACGGCCTGCCGGAAAATTATTTTATTTGGCGGCCCCGGAAATACCCTTTGCATTATATCAATGGCAATAAAAATTCATAGAAGGAGAATCGTATGGGAGGAGCAATCGGAGGACTTTTGTTTACAGGCGGAAGTGTTTTATCTACCGCTGCCTCTTTATTAGGAGAGGATGCTGCAGAGCGGAAATATTACCGTTCTATGGCTAAAGCTGCCAATGAACAGGCTAAGCAAATAGAAGAAACAGCCAGACGGAACACGGAATATATTTTTCAAGATGCCGCAGCGCAAAATACCGAATTGGCACGAAATTATGAGGCATTATTAGGCCAACAAAAAACAGTTTTGGCTGCCAACGGATTGGGCAGTCAGTCAGCGACGGTGCAATTGATTTTAAAAAATAGCCGTTTGCAGGCACAGTTAGACCAAGAAATGTTAGAGCAAAATATGAACCGTGAAATTTACGAGACCAATACCCAGGCTTCTTTAGAAGCCTTACAATATCGCAGCCAGGCGAAACAATATGAGCGTGCCCGTCGCAACCGCAGCGGATTTTTAGCCCGGTTTGGAACAGCTGTGAGCAGTTTACTGGGCAGCAGATAAGGAGTTATTATGAAAATACCCAGTTATCAAAAACAAATGGCATATCAACGAGGGTATGCACGAGATGTAAAAATAGCTACTCCTATGCAGGAAGCGTTCCGCAGTAAAAAGTGGAGTACGCTAGCAGCTATTGGCGGTGTGATGGAAGGAGCCGGGCGGTTGTATAAAGCCTGGGAACAAAAGAAAGAGGAGGAACGGAGAAAACGACAGCAGGCTTTAGAGGAGGCTCGTAAGGAACAGGAACGTAAAAAAGGAGGAAAGCAAGAGGGGGAATCTGCATATACGCCGACTACATCTCCAACAACTGTTTATAAGGGGTTTACTTCCCCGGCCCGGCAAGCCTTATTAAATTTTAGCCGTACCCGGCTTTTTGGACAAGCGGAAACAAACGGCGGGGAGGAAATGGATTTACAAAATGCGACTGCCAAATTAGACAGTTACTTTGTGCAACAAGCACGTACACAAGCTGCTGGCATAACGGTAAAAAATCCGGATGAGCATTTATTGGTACAAGATTATGCCGTACTGCGCCAAGAGGTACAGCATATTCAAGAGCAACAAACCGCTCAGGAACAGCAAGAGCAATTTTTACAAAGTGCCGGAAATTTTATTCAAGTAGCCGGGCTCATCCGCCAACCTGCTGCTTTGCAGCAATACATAGAAGCTAATTTATCGGCGGCGCAACACGAAGGTTATCCGGCCGGACAATCCGTGCAAAAATGGCAGCTGCAAAAGCAAAATTTATATACCTCGGCCATCCGGCATAATATAGAAGTGGCTTTACAAAGCGGAGAAGTAGAACAAGCGCAGCAAGTGTATCGGCATTTTCAAAACAGCTTACCTGCCCGGGAACAAGAGTTGTTGCAAGCCAGGGTATCTGCACGGGCGGCGGATGTGGCAGTTGGAAAGATATGGCAACGGGCCTATGCACAATGTGTGTCTGAACAGAGAGAAATCCAGACGGACAAATTGGAACAATGGGCGCAGCAAACTGCCCGGGAAACGGGTCTTGCAGCTGATGAAATACAAACCAGTTTGCACGCCCGTTTACGCCAAGAAATTTCGGTACAATATCAGCAGGAGGCCCAACTATGCCGTCATTTAATAGAAGCTGCGCAACAGCCTGCGCAGAGCCTATGGACAAATGGAAAATACTATTCCACGGCCGCCCAGTTTAAGCAGTCGGAACAATTCCTGCGTGCTATGCAACAAGAGCCGTTCCGCCAATCAAATCCCGCCGTATTTAATGGATTGTATGAGCAAATTAGTGCTTCCAATTCCACGCGTGACAATATCTTAAAAGCCTATGAAGCACAAAACCTTTCGGCGACAGATGCGTTGCGTTTGACGGAACACTTTTGTAGTGTCCAAGCAGGAAAACAAACGGCACAGGAATTATTATTACGGGGAGCTTTGAGACAATTTTGCCAACAAATGCAGCTTTCTCCAGTTGCTGCCGAGTACGCGCAGTATGTCGTGTTTTCCGCCGGATACGACACACAATCTCATATACAGGCGGCCCAAGATTTAAAACAATTACTTACTTTACAGGAGAAGAAAAAATGACAGTATCAGTTTCTATCAACCGAGTCATGTATACCGGGAATGGCAGTACTACCCAATGGGATATTCCATTTCCTTTTTTGAGTAAAGAGGATTTGGAGATTTATACCATTTCTTCAGATGGTACGCAACAACTTGTAACGGCGGATTTTTCCGTCAATGAAGTATCTAAGGTGTTGACTTATCCGTTGCAAACTAATGGCGCTTCTCCTTTGGCAAGCAGTACTAAACTACTGATTATGCGTGCGACTCCACTCTTGCAGCAAACTTCTTTTGGGGCGCAGGAAACTTTGGATCCCTCTGTTTTAGAAGCAGGCTATGACAAAGCCATACTGATCGCGCAAGATTTAGCTGAAAAAATTAACAGGGCGATTCTTTTTCCTGCGGGGGCTTCCACGATGCAAACGGATGCCCAAGCTTATTTAAACCAATTAAATACCGCAGTTACAACTGCACAAAGCGCAGCTTCTTCGGCGCAAAGTGCTGCTTCTACTGCAGCCAATGATACGCAAGCGGCTATTAATTCGCACACGGATGAAGCGATAGCTGCTGAGGAATTAGCCCGCCAAACAGCCGACGCGTTAAAATTGGATATCAGCACCGCAGCGAACACCTATCTGACCCAAAGCGGCGCAGCAGCAACGTATTTAACACAAGAAGCTGCCAGCAGTAATTATTTGAAAAAAACAGACGCTGCCAGTATCTACCTGACACAAACTGCTGCAGCAAATACGTATTTAACACAAACTAATGCTGCCAGCACCTATATGCCGCTGTCGCAAAAAGCGGCTGCCAATGGCGTAGCATCACTGGATGCAAGCGCCTTAATTCCTGCCACACAAATCCCTACTATTGACGGAGGAAATGCAAATGCCTAAAATTCAAATGCGCCGTGACACTTCGGCCAATTGGAAAAGTGTCAATCCTACTTTGCTGACCGGAGAGTGGGCCTTAGAAACCGACACGCACAAAATGAAAATCGGTGATGGTACCACTGCGTACAATTCACTAGCTTATTTTCGTGACGAAGATAATGAGTGGCAAAAACCTTCGGACTGGATAGACTTGCGCAGCGGGGCGCTGGATAACTCTGTGTATTTTCTCGTCGGACATAGTGCAGATTATTCTTCTTATCCGAAATTTTCCGTAGGGGCTAGAGTAAGTACGGACGCCAATACTTATGACGTATATGTAGACGGTGTGAAACAAGCTACTACCGCTAGCGCAACTGCGACCACGTTAGATTGGCAGACGTTGGCTTTGACTTCTGGTCGGGATGTAACGCATCCTGCGGCGTTACGCACGCACGTGGTACGGGTGACGCCGACGGTCAGCACGGACACTTTAACGAAAATTAGCATTAATCCGATTTCCGGACAACGTAATCAAGGCTGTTTATGGGCGCATTTTGAGTTAGACAATACCATTCGTTGTACTCATTTCGCAGGAACGGAGAGCTCGCTTGCGAGTCCGCTTTTGGAAGCAGTAACAGCAAAAGATAATAAGATTACGCTTATAACTTCCAGTGATATATCTGAAAGCGGTTTTTATAGTATGTTTGCGCACAGTAGTTCTTTAGTGCAGATTCCCACGTTAGCTTCTGACGGAGAACATGAGTCTGGTGGATATCTTTCTTTTTACGGAACTAAAGTCAAAAAATTGAAATTATCCAATTTAAAACCGAATGGATTATATTTTTTAGCTAATTCTAAGGTAGAGAGGATAGAAACAGATAAAGCAATTGCTTTTGTTTCAGGCATTCAATCGTTAAATTCGGTGGGAATCTTGCCCACGCTAAAAAGTTTACCGCCCATTTCAAATAAAAAAGGTCAACAGGTCTTAATACGAAATTTAACTTCGTTGGAAGATACTTTCCTTGATTTGTCTTTTGACGACACAAAGAAAGTGGTACGTGTTTATGGCACTTCAAGCGCTTTCTGCACGGGAGTAAAGGGACTAGTGGTGTCCAACGAAGCACCGTTTGACGGAGCCAGCCCGCAAATTAACGTGTCTTATACAGGGTTGGACCGTGCAGCTCTGGTCAACCTGTTTAAGAGTATGCCGTATAATGTGGGGTATACAGTAGTAGGTAGTCCGACGATTACAAATGGAGTGGCTAGTGGGTTTAGTGAAAGTAACTATTTGCAATTAACACAAAGTATAAATAATTCCGCTCCGTTTGAATACGTAGTTTGTTTTACGCCTAACTCAGTAACAGCTGTCTCAGGTACTGACGGCATAGCAGTAGCCAGGATAGCAGACGCTTTTTTCCATATTGGGAATTCGAAGTTATCTGTTAGATATTCAATTGGTTCTAACAAATGGATTACCGAATCTACCGCTTTATCAGAGAATACAAAATACTGGGGTAAATTGACCTATGACGGGACAGAGGTGGGATTGTCCTTATCTACCGATGGGATAAACTATACGACTCCGGTGCTGCAGCAAGAAAGCCCGCGTGATAGAGCAGATATCGTCACGTTGGGGTATATTAATACTTCATATTCCGCATTAGACGGCACTATTGACCTCAACAATACCTACATTAAAGTAAATGGTGTAACGTTGTTCCGCGGTGCTGAAGCTATGACCAAAACCTGTTCTGTAGTGGGCTGCACAGGCACGGCGGATTTGACGCAGGATGACAAAAATATCGCCTTGAACAAAGGCTGGAGTCTGACGGTAGCATAAAAAAGAGCGGGGGCTTTTGTACAAGCTCCCGCCCGGTGTTCTTTGAAAAATGTTATTTGAAACCAATTTTGCGGATAGGTTTCGGCTGGGTACTTTCTAACATTTCGTTGATGACTTCTACGACGGAATTTATTTGTTCTTGCGTATGGTCAAAACGTTGTTTTGTTTGTTTAATGTGCATCAGCAGCGCTTGTTTGAGGGTAGCTATGTCTACTTGTTTATTTGCTTGCAAAGATAGTTGCCTCACACGGACAAATACCCGCATAATTTGGATATTAACGGCAATGGCAGTAGGACTTTTTAAGACGCTGGAAAGCATAGCAACCCCTTGTTCTGTAAAAGCATAAGGTGTATATTTTCGGACGTCTGATTTAAAGGTCACATTTTGTGACCTTAAATCTTGCCACTCTGTCTTGGTAAGGCGGAACATAAAATCAGGCGGGAACCGTTCTATATTGCGTTTGACCGCCTGGTTAAGTACCTTGGTCGGAACCTGGTACATAGCGGCTAACTCGCTGTCTAACATAACCGGCAGGCCGCGTAAAGTCAAAATTTGTTTTTCACTGGGGATAATAGCATTTTTCATAAACATTTGATATCACGAGTTGTGACCTTAGTGTAGTATAGCATTTTTCAATAAAAGGAGCTAAGTATGGTATTTCAAAAACAAATAAACGAGGAAGGAAAGTATATCGGACAAGACGGCAAACGATATGAAATCTTGTCTTGCCAGCGCACCGAAAGTATGGAAAGCTACGACACGGGAGAAGTGGACGCAGAAGGCAACCCGATTATGGCTCAACGAGTAGTCATCAACAAAGGCTGGGATGAGTTTGAAAGTGAACAAGCAGCTGCCGCAGCCTATGGGCTGGCATACTCTCCGTTAGAGAATACACTTGTATGAACATAGACCCTGAAACGGTTTGGAAAATTCTCGGTTTGGTTTTCGCTGCCGGAGTAGTGTGGGCCAAATTGGAGTCCATACAGAAAGATATTGCGCGACTTGAGAGAAAACAGGATAAGTACAACAACCTGCAGGAGCGTACGCGTGTGTTGGAAGTAACAGTAGAAAACCATTTAAACGGGGGAAACTAATGTATATAGAGCCCGTAGCAACCTTGCTAAAGAAACACGAGGGATTGCGCTTGCGGCCCTATAAATGTAGCGCCGGCAAACTAACGATAGGTTATGGGCGTAATTTGGAGGATAACGGTATTAGTGAAGCAGAAGCCGAGCAAATGTTCCATAACGATATCCAAGCCTGCTACGCAGCGTGTGTGAAGTTCCCGTTTTGGAACAAACTAAACGAAGCTAGGCAAGCGGTGGTTATAGATATGTGTTTTAATTTGGGAATTACGAGAATGAAAACTTTTAAAAAGATGTTAGCGGCCTTAGAAGTAGGTGCTTATAACCGGGCCGCAAAAGAAATGCTTGCTAGTAAGTGGGCCAGTCAGGTAAAGACCCGCGCAACGGAGCTGGCAGATATTATGAAACAAGGAGAAATCAAATGAAATATATCATGGAACATAGCGGCGAATTGTTGGAGATTTTAGGAGCAGTAGTGGCGGCGGCAACATTGATTGTCAAGCTAACTCCGACGGCAAAGGACGATACTGTTTTAACAAAAATTATCAAAATCTTATCGGCCCTGAGTCTTTGCAATGCAGACGGCAGCTTTATCGGGAAGAAAGGAAATTAATGGCAGGGTGGATGTTTTTGTTAGGGATGTTGTTTGCCGGGGGCTGCAGTATGGCAGGATACCGTGCCGGACAAAATGCTGCCACCCGGAAATACTTTCAAATGCAGGAGCAGGAAAATGCCAAAATGGATGAAATACGGCGCCGTTATGCTAGGGCTGACCGTGATGAACTGCTTAAGCAGTTGCGCCACCGTACGGACAAATAAACCAGCTTTGTGCCGGATTTATTTTGATTATCAAGATCCTGGTTTGGAACAATTAAATGTATCTAATTTACGTGCGTTGTCGGTGTGGAAAGCCGCGTGCGGAAATTAAAGTTTTGTTGTGTAATACCCCGGTTGAAAATCTGTCTGGGGTATTTTTTTAATAGTTGTTAAGTGATAAAAAAGGTGTCCCTACCCCTTGACTTGTTTTTTTTTTTTTGGTACACTTTTCTTATGTTGGAATAAAAAAAGGAGGAAAGTATATGAAAAGTCGTGCATTCACGCTTATAGAGCTGTTAGTGGTTGTTTTAATTATCGGTATTCTGGCCGCCGTTGCGTTGCCACAGTATACTAAAGCCGTGGAAAAAAGCCGTGTGAGTGAAATGTTACAAATGGTCTCGTCATTAGAAAAGGCCCTGGAGGTGTATGTCCTGGAGAACGGATATCCGTCCTCTCAAATGAATACTGATGATTTATGGGATCTCTTAAGTCTGAATTATTCATCCTTTACAAAGAATGACAGCCTTGGCTGGCCTTGTGACACTAGTAAGAAAATATGTATTTACATGAGCTGTGTTAGTTCCGAATGCTACGCAGTCGTAGAACAAAGACGGAAAAGCGGATATACGAGAGCTCCTGATTATTGGTTAAAGTCCACAATATATCCGACACGTAAAGACAAGCAGTATGGCAGCTGTAATGTTTCCATAGATTCTTATGGTTTGGAATCGTTTGGATATAGCCAATCAGAATGTTGATATTAATACTTTGTGCAAAACCCCCGCACCTAAACATAAGTGCGGGGGGATTTTATTAAATTACAACCTCACACTTTCATAATTTCTGCTTCTTTTTCAGCTACCAGTTTATCAATCTGTGCGATATTGGCATCGGTTGCTTTTTGCACGTCGGCTTCGTAGCGTTTCAAATCGTCCTCGGTCACTTCGCCGGATTTTTGCGCTTTTTTGACTTTTTCCAAAATATCGCGGCGGGTGTTGCGTACCGCTACTTTAAAATCTTCGCTCATCTTGGAAATGTTTTTGGCCAAGAGTTTGCGGCGGTCTTCGGTCATAGAAGGCAAGGTAATCCGAATGACTTTTCCGTCGTTGACCGGGCTGGCGCCGAGGTCTGCTTTTTGCAGTGCTTTGTCAATTTCATTTAACGAGGAAATGTCCCACGGCTGGATTTCCAACGTCTTAGCATCTAATACATTGATAAGGGCCATTTGTTTAATCGGCGTCGGGGTGCCGTAGTAATCTACACGCACATTTTCCAGCAGCTGCGCGCTGGCGCGGCCCGTGCGGATGGTGGCTAAATCTTTTTGCAGTTTGGCCACGTGTTCAGTCATTTCGTTTTTGCCTTTGTTAATAAATTCGTTAACTGCTTCCATAGTTTCCTCTCACGAAAAATAATTTTAATAAATTAGTGTGCCGATATCTTCGCCGAGCACCGCGCGTTTGATGTTGCCTTTTTTGTGCAAATTAAATACTTGCACAGGCACTTGGTTTTCCATACAAATGGCCAGTGCGGCGGTGTCCATAAACTGCAAGCGTTTTTCAATGGCTTCTTTGTAGGAAATCTTTTTGATGCGTTTGGCTTTGGGATTTTTCTTGGGGTCGCTGTCGTACACACCGTCTACTTGTGTAGCTTTTAAGAGCACGTGTGCGCCAATTTCGGATGCGCGCAAGGCAGCGGCACTGTCGGTGGTGAAATAGGGATTACCTGTACCTCCTGCGAAAATGACAATGCGGCCTTTTTCCAAATGCCGCAAGGCGCGGCGGCGCACAAAAGGTTCGGCCATTTGATAAATGTTCACAGAGGTTTGTACGCGGGTGGGGGCTCCGGCCTCCTCCAGTGCAGACTGCAGGGCAATCGCATTAATGACGGTGGCCAACATACCCATGCTGTCGGAGTTAACGCGGTCAATTACGCCGCCGCCGTCGCGCACGCCGCGCCAAATATTTCCACCGCCGATAACGATAGCCAATTGGCAGTTAGTACTTTTGTGCACGTGGGCGATTTCTTCGGCAATAGCTTTAAGCGAGGCAGCACTGACACCGCGGTGTCCGTCCTTACTCAGTGCCTCTCCAGAAAGTTTAAGTAGAATTCTTTTTTTGCTGGATTTTTTGCTTGCCATAATGCCTCCGTATGTTTTTCTTATTGTACTAAAATAAAGTCCGTTATGCGTATTTTGAATAGGGGGACTTTTTCCTGCGCTGGCTTGCCAAACAAAAACCAGAGCAGAAAAAAGCCCCTCTTTCGAGGGGCTGTCAATTAGAAGCGTACAAAACGTACTACTTTTAATTCTCCGCCTAGGGCCTTGGATTCTTCCTCCAAATAAGTAGCAACAGTTTTCTTATTGTCCTTAATGGTAGGTTGTTCCAAGAGACAAGTTTCCTTGGCGAACTTTTTGAGTTTGCCCGGCAACATTTTTTCAATCATTTCGTCAGATTTGCCTTCATTTTTGGCCTGCGTGCGGTAAATGTCTAATTCTTTATCTTTATCGGCTTGCGGGATGTCTTCTGCCTTGACCCACATACTTTGCATACCGACGGTGTGCATCGCCAAACCGCGGGCAATTTCGGTGGCTTTGGCGGCATCGGCGCCGTTAGCGGCTAATTCCAATAAAGAGGCTTTTTTGTTGTCCGAGTGTACATAGGACGCGATTACGTTACCGTCGGCAGCAGTCCAGTTGTATGCTCCCTTAAAGGTGGTATTTTCACCGAATTTCGGGGCTTTTTCCACAATCATATTTTTGATGGTTTCATCGGAGGTGTAATCCTTGATTTCCGGATGTTGCAGCACATAATCTGCAATCGCATCGGCCAGACCAATGAAGTCCGGCGTTTTAGCCACGAAATCAGTTTCGCAACCCAAATAGGCCATGGCAAAATGTTTGCCGTCCGTTTTAACGGACACGCGGCCTTCTTTGGTAGCACGGTCAGCGCGTTTGGCTAAATCAGCCAAGCCTTTTTTGCGCAAGTAGACAATGGCTTGCTCCATGTCATTATTGTTTTCTTCCAGGGCTTTTTTGCAAGCCATGAGGCCTGCGCCTGTTTTTTCACGTAAGGTTTTAATATCTTCAGCTAAGGACATATTTTCTCCTAACTCTTAAATAAGGGGGGCGTATGTGCGGCCCCCAGCGGTTATAAATTATTTGTCTGCTTTTTTAGCAGCGGTTTTTTTGGCAGCCGGCTTTTTGGCCGCCGTTGTTTTTTTGGCAGCAGCTTTTTTCTCAGCCGGTTCTTCTTTTTCCGCTTTTACGGCTTTTTTAGCAGCCGGCTTTTTGGCCGCCGTTGTTTTTTTTGCAACCGTTTTTTTGGCTTTCGGAGCTTCTGCTTTTTCGGCTTTTTCCACTAAATCAGCAGCCTCTTCGGCAGCAGCTACTTCCGCTTTAATATCTGCTTGTACGGCAGCTTTTTCTTCGGTTTTTTCACTGGCGAGCATGGCGCTTTCAAAGGCATTGGCCATCGCCGGATTGACCGGGGCTTTTTCGCCTTCCTCTGCCTCGGTAGCGGGAGCGGCTTGCTTGGGTTCTACTTCGGCGCGGCCCTCTAATACTGCATCAGCAATTGCAGCGCAGAACAGTTTAATAGAACGTGCGGCATCGTCGTTACCGGGAATAGGCCAGTTAATTAAATCCGGATCGGAATTGGTATCGCACACAGCAACCACGGGGATACCCAGGACGCGGCTTTCGCGGATTGCGCCAGCGGTGTCCACCGGGTCAATGACAAATACTACGTCTGGCAATACCTTCATGTCGCGGATGCCGCCGAGTAACTTTTGTAAGCGGTTGAGTTCTTTGGTTAAGCGGCTGGCTTCTTTTTTGGAAATAGCTTTGAAAACACCGGAGCCTTCCCATTTTTCCAGCTCGTTCATACGTTCAATAGATTTTTTGACGGTTTGGAAGTTGGTCAGCGTACCGCCCAGCCATTTTTCATGAATGCAATAAGCTCCGCAGCGGGCTGCCTCGGTCGCAATAGCTTCTTGGGCTTGTTTCTTTGTGCCGACAAATAAAAATTTAGAACCTTTCTTGGATTCCTCTTTCACAAAAGCGTAGGCTTTCTTTAATTCTTTGGCTGTTTTTTGCAGGTCTAAGATATGAACCCCGTTGCGTTCGCCGAAGATATAGCGGCTCATTTTGGGGTTCCAGCGGGAAGTTTGGTGCCCAAAATGCACACCCGCTTCCAACATGGACTTCATGGATACATTACTCATTATTACTCTCCTTGTGGGGCTTGCGCCAAAATTAAGGATTAAAATCCCCGGCGGCGTAATGCCCGGGTTTATAGATGGAATAGCTTTGATTTGCAAAAATTTGCGCCCCGCCAAAAATAAACCTACATTCATTATACCAAAAATATACCGGGTTTGTCGGTATATTTGCGTGTAGCAATGTGCCTGCCGTTTAGATTTTTTTACAACATTTTGTAACAAGTTGCCGGAATGCCGTTATTTTTAGGACAGACAGTTTCTGTTCCCATAGATTTACATACTTTTTTCATGGGGGATATGCTGCTTATGAGTCGTTATAAAATAAAGGAGTTTTTTCTTTATTTAATAAATGACACCAATAAGGGAGATCCCCGACGGAGACACTCGGAGATGACCGCTCTTTTTTATCCTTGGGGATGACGACCTTATGTTATTTTTGACTAGCCGTTTTCCGGCAGAAAAATGGAGAAAGTGCCCTTACCCCTTGACTTGTTTTTTTTTTTTGGCATAATTTTAGTATGCCAAAAAGGAAATAAAGGAGATATTATGAAAAAAGCATTTACGCTAATAGAGTTGTTGGTAGTCGTTTTAATCATTGGGATACTGGCGGCCATTGCGCTGCCGCAATACCGCGTGGCAGTAGCAAAAACTCGCGTATCGACGATGTTAATTTTAGGAAAAAATATCGCACAAGCACAAGAAGTGTATCATTTAAACAATGACAGCTACACAAAAGATATAGAAAATTTGGATGTACAACTGCCAGGCAATTGTGTACCCCTTACAGAAATAGAAAAGGATGACCAAAGTTGGTTCGCTTGTGGAACAGATTTTAGAATAACTAACGATGCGCGCGGTGCAATACGTATCAATTATTGTCCAGGGTTTAATTCGGGAATTAATTTGTGTGCTGAAAAATCAGAACTGCAGATTTATTTCCGTTTAGAGCATGGCCGTAGCGAAATAACACCTGCAACTAAAGCGGGAATATATTGTACCAGTGCGGCTTATAATTCAGAGATTGGGCAAAAAATCTGTGCCAGTATGGGATCGCCTACCAATATAGCGGATACTTATCAGATATACTGATTTATTTTCCAAATTTTTTAAGTTGCTGGGCTTTGGCGGCTTTTACCTTTTCTAAAAAGGCGGCTTGCACACTCATCTGACGCGCCAAAGGCGCGGTTTTGTGGTGGCAAATCGCAATCGCCACTGCATCAGCCACGTCGTCCGGCTCGGGCTTTTTATCTAAATTTAAGGTGAGTTGTACCATGCGTTGCACTTGTTTTTTGTCGGCCGTACCCGTGCCGCATAAAATCATTTTAACCCGTTTGGGGGGATAAAAAGAAATCGTTTTGCCCGCCTGTTCGCACGCCAAAATAATCACGCCGCGCGTCATTACCGTATTAGCCATAGTGACCGCGCGCTTTAAGAAAAAGTTTTGCTCCATAGCCACTTGGTCGGGCGCATAATTTTTTAAAATCTGCTGTAATTCCTTATATATATAATGTAAACGCGCGGGCAACTCCTGCGCCGCCGCGGTGTGAAGTAAGCCGCAGGCAATCAGCGAAAGTGAATTGCGTTCATTACGGCGTACGACCGCCCAGCCGGTGCGGTCCAAGCCGGGGTCAATACCGAGTGCAACAGATTCGCGTGTCACCATAAAAATCCTTTTAAAAAACCGCCCGGTTCCTTGCGGTCGCGGGCGGCTGGGTTAAACAAAAACTTATTTGTCTAATTTTGCCATAATATCGTCGGGGATATTATAGTTGGAATAGACGTTTTTGGTGTCATCGTGGTCGTCTAATTCTTCCATCATGTTAAGTAAAGACTCGGCCACGTGCTCGTCGGTAATGTTTACTTCCGTATCGGGCAGCATGGTCAGCTCGGCCGATTCGGGGGTAATGCCTTTGTCCTCAATGGCTTTTTTCACTGCGTCAAAGGAAGCATCGGGAGCGGTAATCACTTCGTACGCATCACCTTCGGTGCGTACATCTTCTGCACCAGCTTCCAAAGCTAAATTCATCAAATCATCTTCACCAATGGCATCTTTGGCTACCACAATTACGCCTTTGCTTTTGAACATATAAGACACACAACCGGACGTACCAATTGAGCCGCCACGGCTGGTGAAAATTTTGCGAATTTCGGCGAATGTGCGGTTTTTGTTATCAGTGGTGCATTCCACGATAACTGCCGTAGAGCCCGGTCCGTAGCCTTCATAGGTAATTTCTTCGTAGGAAACGCCCGGCAATTGCCCCGTACCTTTCATAATGGCACGTTTCATATTTTCCATAGGCATATTGGCCGCACGCGCATCATCCATCGCCTTGCGCAGGCGCGGGTTTTGGTCCGGGTTGCCGCCGCTCATTTTAGCGGCAATGGTGATTTCTCTTAAAATTTTGGTAAATACTTTACCTTTTTTTGCGTCGACAAGGGCCTTTTTGTGTTTAATACCGGCCCAGTGGGAATGTCCGCCCATAAGTTGCTCCTTACTACAAATTAAGATACTTTATTCTAGCAAATTTTAAATCAATGAATACAAAAAATTGACCAACCTGCCGCAGCTAGTGTACTTGGCAAAAAAATGCCCCGTGCGGGAGTTGAACCCGAACCCCCGGTTCCGAAGACCGGTACTCTATCCAGTTGAGCTAACGGGGCATCGCTCTTTATTTTAGCATTTTTCTCAAGAGGCTTGCGGCAGCCTATCCTGGCAGGAATTAAAGGCCTAGACAAAAAATAGGTCTTTTGGCCCTTGCCGAAATCAGAAAAAGTTGTCAAAATAAAGAGGTAAGTAGGTGAGTTTAGGTGCAGTAGATTCGTAAATGTATTTTAACGGCGAGGTTTTTTACCTATGAAATATTCTATCGGAGAAATGTTATCTTTCTGCAAGCAGTTAGTCGCTTCTATGTTGTCGGTTACGTTGTTAATTAATTTGTCCGCTCCTTTGGCAGCCCAATCGCTGGTACCTCTTAAGGTATCCTCAGGTTTGTCTGCTTCAGAACAGCAGACCACAAAACGATTAGCCCAAGCAGTGGAGCAGCGCGCTTTTGAAGCGGTGCGGGAAAGCACACGGGTGGACACCTCCCTAAAGAAAGAAAATTTTTACTCAGAGGATGCAGAATTTAGATTTTTAGAGGATATGGAAAAGAGTTTTCTCCATCCGGAACAAAAGAATCTGCTAAACCAAGAACAAGATGTTCGGGCCCAATTTATGAAGCAGTATCAAGCGGCAGTAGATGAACAAATAGCCTCTGCTGAAAAAGAGCTTCAGAAATATGAAGAGAAGCTCCGCACACAAAAAGACTCTATTCTTACGCAAGCAGCTTTGTATGAAGTATCTTCTCCTGTTTTGAGTGCTTGGTCTGAGGATGCAGAAAAGCAAATCCGTACTTCTGTTGCCGTTTCGCGGGCTAAAATTAATAAATGGCGGACTCAGGCCAAACAGAATGCAGAGGCTGTGTATCAAGAACTCCTTGAAGAAGCCAAAGCCGAAAGTAAAGATGCTGCAGAAGAAGATATGAAAGCACTCCGGGCACAACTAGAAGAATTATTTGCCCTGTATAAAAAGAATCCCGTTAAAGCCCGTCCTTATTTAATTAATATTTCCGTTACTTTGTTGTTGACTGCCGGTCGTATGACCACTTTATTCACTCCTGAAGAAAAAGCCATGTTGCATTCCTTATATGCTGATGAATTAGAAAAAAATACCTCCTGTTATGACAAGCAACTTTCTGCCCGCGGTTGCCAAGTGGCCATCAATGCGGTATCCGGCTTGGGTATCTTGGGCGATGAGTACGATGCAAGATTGGTAAGCGAATTTGTGCAAAAGGTAATGGTAACTCCTTATGCTTCTATGGGAATACTAACCGGTGTGAGCACCTTACTTGCTATGCAGGCATACACCCGCATAGGTAATATCTTGGAAATAGCCAGCAGAAAGGAAGGAGAAGTTAACCGGGAGGATTCCGATGCGCTTTCCATAAGAACATGGGTCAAAACGATTCATGACGGAAAAGGACGTTACTTAGGAGAAGTTTCTAAATATGCCCAGTTCCCGGAAAAAATGGAGCAAGTTTCTAATGACCCGGCCCAGTCCAATGCGTGGGAAGAAGTGGCGTATATGTTGGCCGAAGACGGCAGTCCTTCTGCGTTGGCCTTGTTACGGGATTACGGAATCAATAAATGTGAGGGATATGCTACAAAAAGCTTTAAGCTGAATACGGATGCCGGTATCGCTTGTACGGGTATTAAGCCTTTCTTGGTGGGAGCATTACGCAGCGGTAAATACGGAGAATATTCCGGCTCGTCGGTTGTTAAAACTGCGCATGGCGAACTGCGTTCCAGTGGTGCAGCTTATATAGACCAAGCGCGGATACAAGCAGATAAGGCCCGCCGTGATGAACAAGTAGCTTTGGCCCGTCAAGCTGCCTCTGCCAAGGGACTGAATATAGCCGCCTACATTGCCCGCCAGCTGTTCTTGAGAGGAAAAGGAACGGATATGAATTCGGCCAGTGGTTGGCTGCTTGATACGAAACTTTACGAAATTTTTGAAAGGGAGACCAACCATCAGGCCAACTTAGATGAGGCGCTGCGTTTGACTATGTACAGTCAAGACAGCGAAATTTATAAAGCTAAACAACGCAGCCAGCACCGGGTGGATACCTGGCTCAAAATTGGTACTTATGGGGACATAGCAATCATCGTAATATGTATGGTGGACCTGATAAAAGCGGCCCCCAAATTGGTTGTTACAGGTCGTGATCTTTACAAAGTAACCAAAATGGCGCGCAGAGGGGAGGCCATGGAGGCTCGTATTGCTTTCCTGCGGCGTAGTCAGTCTACCCAAAGACTGCTCAAGTGGCGTGCCATTCCTGCCAAAATCAAAAATGGTATGGAAGCCTCGGTAAGTAATTTGTTACCGCAATTTACCAATACGAAGCCCTTGCTTAAGCCGATACCGTCCGTAATGCAGGCTGCTTTACCGACCGTTACGTTAGGGGCGGATATGAATATGGCTGTCAATGCCAATACAGTAACGGGTATGTTGGGAAATACTCCGGCAGTAAATGCCCGCTTGGCTTCTTTGCAGAATACTTTAAACCTTGCAACAGAAAGGACTAATTTTGCCTTAGAAACACCCAATAAATTAGCCCGTTTCTTTGGACAACAGGATGCCCAGTACCGCTACCGCTTGAGCAAAGAAATTTTGGCTGCTTCCAAAAAATACAGCCGTGCCGACCAAGCAGCAATGGCGGATTTTGCTGCGGCTGTGAAGAAAAACCGCAATATTGTTATGCCGCAATATTTAAAAGATTTGCCGAAGCAAGCCTTAATTGATACAACTGCGGGTAAGGTGGATTTTGGGGTATTGCGCGGGGTCGTTTCTCCGATTTTGGGAACCCTAAACAGCAGTACCGAAGGTTTGTTCTCCACTGCTTTGGCAGAGGTGACCACACAAACTAATTTGGAATTTGCACACCGTAGTTGGTTCTCCCAAAAAACCATGGCTTTATTTGGCGGGAATAAGAAAAAATATAAAGGGATGTTGGCCGATAATATCATTAAGTTAATTGAAAAGGATAATGTGTTGCCCCAACTGAGCTTTACCCAGCGCGAAAAAGTATTTACTGCTTTGGCAGCTAATGTGCGGCGCAGTGAAGGAATTAGTGTGCCGGCTGACATTACCAAGTATGCTGCCATGAAATATGACAAAGCCCCTGTTTCTTTCCGTACCGTACCCGGCGCATTATTTGCTCCGGCTAGCAACGGATCTACCCGCTTGCCCTTACAGCTCAATGTAGACACCAGTATAAAGGGTATTAAAAACGAAAAGGTTTATCAGCGCGTTATTTTCACCAAACGGGGTAAAGATTATTTCATGGGATTAACGGATGGCATTTCCCAACCGAGCAATTTGGGAAGCTTTAAAGTAGATATTTCTAAGAGTGAACTGCCTACTTTAATCCGCGGAGCCGCCGAGGCCAATTTGGGTACCAACTTAGAATTAAAATTATCCCCGTATTCCAGTGTAAAAGCATTCCGCCAGGCAGCTGCTATCAGCGGTGAAAGTACGGCGGGAGTCGGCGCAACCTTTGCAGATCGGGCGCGCGGATTGTGGGCTAGCCGCCGCAGTAAAACAAAAATTTGGACCGATGAGCTGCCTGTATTCATCCGTCATGCGGACGGCAGCCAAGTCGCTGTTCCTATCTTAATCAAGGCCGATAAACAGTTAAGATTAGCCGGCAGTAGTTTGGTGTTGGGCGCAGATAATTACTTGAGCCTGATGCGCAACGGCGAAAAAGTGGCCAGTAGCAAATTGTGGCGCTTTAGCTTACCTAAACAGCAGATTACCAATTTGGTAGAGCTGGCTAAAGCCAACACCTTTGACAGACCTTTGAACTTGACCTTGCGTTCCGGCAAAAATAAGATCCTGCCGCTATTTTGGACGTCTGGCTTAAGCTTGAGTGCAGCTTCCTCCGGGTTAATTACTCCGTTGGAAACGACTTACAGAGACCAAATTTCAGAAGGACAAAAGACAGCTATTACCTTTGTGTTCCCCTATTTGCCGTCCTTGTTATCGCCGGCCATTTCTCCGTTCATTATGAAATACGGATCTGCCAAAGTATTGAGAGTTTCTTTGGCTACTGTAGCCACTGGGTTGGCGTTTAGTGCGGCTATGGGTTTCCGCGGTAATTTGGACCCAACGAATCCTCCCCCGGTGTGGCCGTTAATCGCAACTGCGGGTGCTATTGGCTTTTCCTCTGCCATGAGCCGTTCTACCTTGAACGTGTTGATTGATAGTATGGGTGGCGGTGGCAGTCTGCTCAAGAGTATGGCGTTTAAAAATTTAGGGTCTGTGTTCTTGTTGGCACCGTCTTTCGTGTGGGGAGCTATCAAGTTGCACGGTGTGCCGGCTGTTACGGGTAAAAAATTAACGCAAGAGGAATTATCTAAACCGGCTACAGACTTTTCTTTAGCTTTCCCGCTGTTGACTGTAGCAACACTGGGTGTATTGGGTTGGGTTAAATCTGCCCGATTAGACTCCTCTATCGGACGCGCCAGTGCTGTACTGAAAGGCGAAAAATTTCCGTTCTGGAAAGAGATGGGCGTGGCGTGGAAAACAACTTTTGCTCCAGAGGTATTACCCTTGTCTGCAGCCACGTTTGCTTTCACAGGGTTTGAAGCGGCAGCTTTTAGCAAAGGAACGAACTTATCCTTGAAACCTATGTATGAACAAACGGGTATTGTCAAGAATAGTGTTCCTGGAAACAGAGCTAATACTTTGGCCATGTTGACGGGTATTACAGCAGCTGCGGTGCCTTTTTTAATCCGTTTGGGTGCCAAAGCTTCCATCAAAGCTTTAGACAATCCAGCCGACCCTGCTATAGCCTATAAACGGATGTTGGGACTTTCTTACGGATTTAATACAGCAGGTGGATTAATGTTGATGAGCTATGGTTTAAATCCAAAACCATTAACAAATGAGAACGGAAAATTGCAGCTAGATCCTAGAATGATAGCGGGTATCATTATGATGGGATTGGGAACTGCCAATACGACCCAATCGTTCCAAAAATTAGCTAATATCCGTATAGGAAGCGGAGTAACGGTGGCTAAAATGACGGCTAATATGGACAAAGCCGCCGCCGCTGCCCGGGCGAAAGAGCTCAAAACAATGACTATGACTAGCTTCTCTTGGTCCCAGTTCGGTATTGCCGCCTTGCCTGGTTTGCAAGGTATATTTGTAGACCGCGAGAAAGCGATGAATATACGCCCGGCGAATGGTCCCTTAAGCGTGTTGTGGATTCCCATAACGGCTTTGGGTGTAAGTATCGGGTTAGGTTTATATGGTATATACCCGGTCCGCTTACCCTCTGGGTTATTGGGTTTGACCAAATTGGCGCTTGATGGTTATAAGTCTTATAATCCGGTCCAGTATGCAAACCAATTTATGGAAATGCGCTCGCACGATAACAGTGGTCAATTGGGCATCCGAGTTCACCAATACTTGGAACACGAGAAGGAAAAGCAGGAAGCTGCTGCCCAAAAAGCAAAGGCTGCTGAAGAAAAAGCCATCCGGGCCCAAGAAAAAGCTGTGGAAGCAGAGCAGGCGGCAGAACAGGCTGAAGAAAATGCCAAACAGACCGAGGAGGAACTCCACAAAGTTTTGATGTAACTTGCGGCTGCTTGTAGCCTATTTATATCCCGCACTGCAAATAGAGTGCGGGATTTTTAAACTAATAAAATAATTGTTTTTAGTTATATCTTTTGTATGATTAGAATTAGTTAGGGGATTATCTAAAGAAAATTTTGCTTTCTTTTTCCTTGCTTTTATGCTATAAATATACCATGCGATCCATTAAGTTAACCGAAACTATAACTTGTCCCAACGGCTGCGAAGCCTTTGAAGCCGACCGTTGGACTTTTATCAATGTTACCCAAAATCCGGAGCTTAGAGATGCCGTTTTGGGAGGGGAACTAAATTTGTTTTGTTGTCCGCAATGCCAAACCTTCTTTCATGGCGATACGGATTTGATTTATTTGGACGAGGAAATGCAGCTGCTTATTTTTGCATTTTCTGCCAAAAACTGTCGTAAACGTAAGCAGCTGATGGTTAAGATGCAGCAGGATTACCAGTTGCTTAAAAATACTTTGCTTAAACAGGTCCGGTTAGATATGGGGCCTATGTGCGTGTTTGGGTTAGAAGAATTAAAGGAAGTACTACTTCGAGAACAACAGCGCACCGATGAGTCACAAGCAATTGCGGCTGCTGCCGCCTGCTTGGGGATGAAAGTAGCGTGTTTAGATCCCCAGTGGGCACGGGAACATAATTTCCCGCTTTATACGGCAGCCGGGACGGATGAAACGGCGAAAAGCTTTGCCGGTTCCGCCCGCAAGGTGCTTGAGTCGGGACTTAGGAGCCCGTTGCTCAAACACTTTGCCGAACAGATGCAGGGGGATGGCGCCACAGCGCCCAAAGTATATGATGATACCAAGAAAACACAAGGAAGTCTTAAAGACCATCGGCCAGTACGCCGATAAACTGGGCCAAAAAGCCTGGGTAGTGGGGGGAGCTGTCCGGGATTTTTACCTAGGAAAGGATACTAAGGATTTGGACCTTACCTTTGAGGGATCACCGGAGTCAGTAGCTGGATTTTGTATACGCAACTGGGGGGGGGCCAAACGGAAATTTTCCCAATTTAATACATACCGTGTGTCGCTGGAAAACGGCCTTAAATTGGATTTAGTACAGGCCCGTAAGGAGACGTATGCCCGTCCGGGTGCACTGCCGGAAGTCACTCCGTCCACCATCAAAGATGACTTGTTCCGCCGGGATTTTACGGCAAATGCCTGGGCGTTGAGTCTGTCACCCAAGAATTTCGGCGCACCGTATGACCCGTTTGGCGCCCAAAAAGCCATTGACCAAGGGGTGCTGAAAGTATTGCACGAAAAAAGTTTTTCCGATGATCCCACACGTCTGTACCGCTTGGTTCGTTTTGCGGGGCGTTTCGGCTGGCAAATAGAAAATAAAACCAAACAGTGGATGCAAGACGCTATTGCGCAAGAATATCCGTTTGTTTTATCCCGGGAGCGGGTGCGGCAGGAGTTTGTTAAAATCCTGGCGGAAAAAAATGTGCGCGATATTTTTGCTCTCATGGACCGCTATAAATTGGACCCTTTTATATACCCCGGTTTGAAATGGGGCGAGGAAATTGCAAAAGGAAAAAGTATAGAAGCCAAAATAGGCATTTGCGCGTGTTTGCTCCAAGACAGCGGGGCAGAATTTTTGCTCAGTCTGCATTTGCCTAAAGAGGTAACGCACGAACTATTGGGAGCGTTATCGGTGTTTGAAAGCCAAAAATCGCCGTCGGCACCGCTGAGTGCTTTACAGGAAAATATTATCCGGGCGATGTATCCGGGACTAAAGCGTACCGCGTTGGAGCCTTGTTTCTTAAGGGGGCGGGATTTGCGTGATTTGGGTTTGAACGGACGTAAAATTTCGTCAACGATGGAGCGTATGGGCAAGCTCCAATGGGCGGGACGTATTTCCAGTAAAGAGCAAGCGCTTACGTTACTTAAATAACTATTATGAAAAATCCCCTGCTTATGGCAGGGGATTTTTGTGTACAGCGGAAATTTCTGCTTATATTGTTTAGTCAAACCGTTTTACGCGCATATGGCAATACGGCTCGGTGCCTTTACGCACATAGTAATCCTGATGATACTGTTCGGCGGGCCAAAAGGTGTTCAGAGGCAGCACGCGGGTGGCAATTGCATAACCTTTTGCTTGCAGCAGGCGGATCAATTTTTCGGCAGTTTCCTTTTGCCGGGCATCGGCATAAAACACAGCAGAGCGGTACTGGGAGCCAAGGTCCGGTCCCTGGCCGTCGGCTTGGGTCGGGTCGTGAATTTCAAAGAATAATTTAGCCAGGGTTTCGTAATCGGTTTGGGCAGGGTCGTACGTCACGCGGACGGCCTCATAGTGCCCGGTAGTGCCACTGCGGACTTGTTCATAACTGGGGGCCTGTAGTGTGCCCCCGGTATAGCCGCTTTGTACGTCCAACACACCGGGTGCGGCTTGCATCAAATGCTCTACGCCCCAAAAGCAGCCGCCCGCAAAAACTGCTTGGCAAAAGGCGGATTTGGATTTTATTTCATTCATATAAGGTTAAAGTAGCAGTTTCGTCCGCGCTGAGTCAAGGGGAAATTTTTCAGAAGTGCTGCTTTATTATCAATAGTTCCAAGCAGTATAGGTGGTGTAATCTGTTCCTGTGTTGCCCGTTTCTCCTTTACAGATTTGATTTTGCGGGGATGATAAGTCTGTATTAAATGCGATGCAAACCCGAGTATCGGAGTTATTTGCAAAATGCAAACGTACTTGATATTCCATGTTCATATCTTTATTTTTACAAGCCACTTGATTGGTTTTCGTATCAGAATCTTTTATATCTAAATAACAAAGTCCCCAGTCATAACGGGCGTGATTATCATCACTGGTATTAAGTTGTCCTCCGGGCATTTGTATATCCAAATATTCCAGCTTGGTGGCATATTGTCCGTTTGCTAGGTGATAAACTTCCTCAGCTTGAGCCAAACTGTGTGCTAATACTTTAAGCTGTGTAAAACGCGCTTTCATAACAGCCTTTCTGTATTGCGGTAAGGCAATCGCCGCCAGTATGCCAATGATAAGGACAACGACGAGTAGTTCAATGAGTGTAAAGCCGTTATTAAATAGGGCCGTCATTGCCGAAGGTTGTAATCGGGAATATTCCGCTTTTCTCTTATTTGTATAACCAATAAGGGAGATCCCCGATAGGAACACTCGGGGATGACATCCTTTTTGAAATATTTTTTTATTTTCTTTCATATATTCTCCTGTCTTTTTGTACTCTTGCGCTATCACGCAAGGGGTGTCAAAAAATAATTCCTTGCAATTTACAGCTACAGATAATTTACCAAAAAAAAAAACGAGTCAAGGCCTACCTTCACTTTTTTCAGCATATAGCAGTTTTTTGGGTCCATATTTTATACAATACTCTTATACAAGCGGAGGAAAGGTGAACACAAATAATTTAAAGAAAACACCGCTGTGCGACGCGTGCGAAGCAGCCGGCGGGAAAATGGTAGATTTCCACGGGTGGTTGTTGCCCGTGCAGTTTGACAGTATTTTGGCAGAACATAAAGCCGTGCGCGAAGCGGCGGGAATGTTTGATGTATCGCACATGGGCCAAATATGGGTGGAGGGCAAAGATACATGGAAATTTTTGCAATACGTCAACACTAATATTATCAAACGCACGCAATTCAAAGGCACCTATTCCCACATCGTGGACGAAAACGGTTGTATTATTGACGATGCTATTTCTTTTGCTTTGACTCCCGAAAAATATTTGGTCGTGGTAAATGCCGCTTGTATTGATACGGATATGGCATGGTTTAATAAACAATCTGTCGGTTTTGAAGTGCAAATTACCAATGACAGTGACCATTGGGGTATGATAGCCCTGCAAGGGCCCAAGGCCTTAGAATATGCGGCTAATCAAATTCCGGGCGTACAAGAAATGCCACGTTTTACTATAAAGGAAATAGAGCTTTTTGGGGCACGGGGATATGTAACCCGCACCGGATATACCGGCGAGGACGGCGTAGAAATTATGCTGCCGCCAACGGCAATTATAGAATTATGGAAGGTGTTGAAAAACGCAGGCGTAAAACCATGCGGGTTGGGCGCACGCGATGTGTTGCGTTTGGAAGCCGGATATTTACTTAACGGCGTGGATGCCAATGGCACCCAAACTCCGTACGAAGCAAATTGCGGCTGGGTGGTAAAATTAGATAAAGAATATTTTATCGGACAGGATGCTCTGTCAGCCCAGAAAGTCAAAGGGATTAAACAGCGTCTTACCGGTTTTATGCTAACGGCGCCGGGTGTACCGCGCGAAGGATGTAAAGTATATAAAGACGGCGTGGAAAAAGGAGTAGTGACCAGCGGCACTTTCTCGCCTCTTTTTAAGGGAATTGCCGTTGGCTATGCTGATACCGATTTGAAAGAAGGCGACGTGGTAGAAATTGAAATACACGGCCGTAAAATTCCGGCCAAGAAAGTGAAAACACCGTTTTATCAAAACCGGGTATAAGGAGGAAGTATGCACAACGCAGAAAACAGTAAATATGCTAAGACCCATGAATGGGCTTATTTGGAGAATGGAGTAGCCACTGTGGGCATTAGTGAATATGCCCAACAGGAAATCGGTGATATTGTATTTGTGGATTTGCCCAAAACCGGTACACAGGTTACTGCCGGACAAAACTGCTGTGTAATTGAATCTGTAAAATCTGCCAGTGAAATTTATGCTCCTGTCAGTGGGGAAATTGTGGAAGTTAACCAAGCCGTTTCAGATGATCCCGCTCTGGTCAACCGTGCTGCACATGAGGATGGGTGGCTTTTTAAAATCAAAGCTAGTAATCCGGCAGAATATGACGCACTGTTAACGCTGCAAGCGTACAAGGCGACTTTAGACAAATAATTTATCCCCGCCTAAGGGCGGGGTTTTTAGAGGATTTTATGTTTACGCCCCATACCCCAGAAGATAAAAAAATAATGCTTCAGAAAATCGGTGCGGAGGATGTGCGGGACCTGTTAAAACAAATTCCGCAAGAGTTACTGTACCCAAAATTAAATTTGCCTGCTGCGCTAACAGAGCAAGCTCTTACGCGCCATTTGCAAGAAATGGCCGCCAAAAACAAACCGCTTTCTAATTTTATCGGCGCGGGTTGTGAGGAACATTTTATCCCGGCGGCGGTTAATGCGTTAAGCAGCCGCGGTGAATTTTTAGCTGCTTACACACCGTATCAGGCCGAGGCCAGCCAAGGTACGCTGCAAACGATTTACGAATTTCAAAGTTGTATTTGCGCGTTGTTTGATATGGACGTGTGCAGTGCTTCTCACTACGACGGGGCAACCGCCATGGCAGAGGCCGCCGCGGCGTGTTTACGCGTGAACAACCGCCATACAATTTTATATTCCGCCGGACTTCACCCACACTATAAAGAAGTACTGAAAACCTATCTGAAATATGTACCGGAATTGAAACTTAAAGAAATACCGTTGTCAAATGGTACCGTAGATTTAGCCGAACTGGAAAAACAGCTCACGCCGGACGTGTCAGGCTTTGTGGTGGCGGGGCCGAATTTCTTGGGGCAATTAGAGCCGCTGGAAGATGTTGCGGACCTCGTGCACAAAGCGGGCGCACTGTTGGTAGCGGTAGCCAAACCGCTGGCCTTGCCGCTACTGCACACACCGGGACAATACGGTGCCGATTTTGCGGTGGCCGAAGGACAACCGCTTGGAAACCGTATGAGTTTCGGCGGGCCGGGACTCGGCATTTTTACGTGTAAAAAAGAATTTGTCCGTCAAGTGCCGGGGCGCATTGTAGGTATGGCCAAGGATAAAAATGGCAAACGCAGTTTTGTGCTGACTTTGCAAGCGCGCGAGCAACATATCCGCCGGGAACGCGCCGCTTCCAATATTTGCTCCAATCAGGCTTTATGTGCTTTAAATGCAGTTATTTATATGACGCTGCTCGGACCGGAGGGACTACGCGAAGTGGCGGAGCTGAATTTGGAAAAAGCCCACCGCTTAGCAGAACTTTTGCAGGCGGGCGGGCATAAACTTAAATTTAACGGTTATTTCTTTAATGAATTTGTATTGGAACTAAAAGTTCCGGCCAAACAGGTTATTAAAAAACTAGCCAAAAAAGGAATTGCCGCCGGTTATGATTTGGGAGAGGTGAACAAAGAAATGAAAAATTGTTTGCTCGTTTGTGTAACCGAAACCAAAACCGACGCAGATTTGCAAGCCTATGCAGAAGCGTTGAGGGGGTTTTAATATGCAAGAAATTTTACAGACAAACAAACTAAGCATTGAAAAATCCTACCCGGGCCGCCGCGGTGTGCGTTTTGAAAAACCGCAGTTTAGCGCGGATAAATATATTCCGGCTAAATATTTGCGAAAAAGCGTGGATCGTCTGCCCGAAATGCCTGAACAGGATACGGTGCGACACTTTACCAATTTATCGCGGCAGAATTATTGCTTGGACAGTCATTTTTATCCGTTGGGGTCTTGCACGATGAAATATAATCCCAAGGCCTATGACCGCTTAAGCGCGTTGGATGGGTTTGTAAATGCGCATCCGTTTGCACCGGAAGAAGCGGTGCAGGGTACGTTGGAAATTTTATATAACTTGCAAGAACTGCTAAAAGAGATTACCGGGCTGGCAGCTTTTACGCTGCAACCTGCGGCGGGTGCGCATGGCGAGCTGACGGGTATTTTAACGGCGCGTGCGTATTTTGCTGCCAAGAAAGATAAAAAGCGTACCGAGGTGATTGTGCCCGATACAGCCCACGGCACGAACCCTGCCACATCTAATATGGCCGGGTATAAAGTGATTAATATTCATTCCGGTTCCGACGGACGCGTGGATTTGAATGCGTTGCAAAATGCGCTTTCCGAACGGACAGCCGTAGTCATGTTGACCGTTCCCAATACCGTCGGACTTTTTGAAAAAGATATTCGCCAAATTGCCGATATGGTGCATAAAGCGGGCGCGCTTTTGTATATGGACGGCGCGAATTTTAATGCGCTCATCGGCGTAGCCAAACCCGCGGACTTCGGCGTAGATATTATGCATTTGAATTTACATAAAACCTTTGCGGCTCCGCACGGCGGCGGCGGCCCGGGCTCTGGTCCTGTCGGTGCGGCTGCACATTTGGCGCCGTTTCTGCCTAAACCGCTGGTGGAAAAACTACCCAACGGTAAATTTACCTTGCGCGGCAAAATGCCGAAAAGTTTGGGCAAGATGAAATCTTTTTATGGTAACATCGCTGTGTGTTTACGCGGCTATGCGTACTTGCGCCAGTTTGACGGAAAAACACTCAAAGAAATTGCTGAAAATGCCATACTAAACGCTAATTATATGCGCGTACTTTTGAAAGACGCATTCCCGGCTTTCTTTGATACCGCGTGTATGCACGAATGTGTGCTGACTATTCAGAAAGATAAAATGAATGGTGTGCACACCACCGATGTAGCCAAACGCTTGCTGGATTACGGCTTTTACGCGCCGACCATTTACTTTCCGCTGATTGTACCGGAAGCAATTATGATTGAGCCGACGGAAACGGAAAACCGCGATGTCCTGGAGGCTTTCGCCAGAGCGTTGCGTGTCATCTTTGAAGAGGCACAACAAAATCCGCAACTGGTTAAAGACGCTCCACATACCCAGCCCGTTTGTCGCATTGATGAGGTGGGGGCGGCGCGCGAGCCGAATTTACATTGGTAATATGGCACAGCAGTTGTTAACTCCGGCGCTGAATGTATATGAGCAGATGGCTTTAGATGAAATACTTGCTCATGCCGATTTACCGGAGCCGGTATTGCGGTTTTATCATTGGACGGTAGGTCCGGCGGTGACCTTTGGTTATAGCCAGTTTTATAATCCCGTACGAAGGCAAATCTCTGCCGCAGACGGTCCGGCCTGCCGCAGGCCAACAGGCGGCGGAGTTGTGCTTCATGGAACGGATTTGACCTTTAGTTTGATATTTGAAAGCGATTTGCGCCCGACGGAAATCTATGCGCAATTGCATGGGGCTATTGAACGAAGTTGGGCTCAGGCACAATTAGGGCAAAGTGTACGGCAGGGAGCCGTTGCCGCTGCAGCGTATGCCCCGCAGCAGAACGGAGTGTCTAACGGCTGTTTTGCTAATCCGGTGCAAGATGATTTATTGGTTGGCGGACAAAAAATTTTGGGCGGAGCAATCCGCCGTTTTGGCAACCGGGTATTGTATCAGGGTTCTTTGCAGTGCAAAAATGCTCGTACTAACCCAGTATTCCGCCGGGTTGTAACGCAAGGAGTGCAGCAAATGTTAAAGGTACAATTTGAAACAAAGCCGATTGCAGCCAAGGTACTTCAACAAGCGCGTGAACTGGCTGTGAGTCAATACCAAACGGTCGCGTGGACAGAAAAATTTTTATGAAAAAAGGAATTAAATTATTAATTGCCATATTCTTATTGCCCACTGCTTTTTTTGTGGTGGTACAAACGGCTGAAGCTTTTTTGTATGTGCTAAAGGACTTCCAAGTAGGAGTTGGATTGCTAGCAGGTGCAGCATTGTATTGTGTGATTCATTTCGGCGGATATAAATTTGAGCGGATGTATGTGTGGGCTCATGAAACCACGCACGCCGTGGTAGCGATGTTGTGCGGATTTCGGGTACATTCCATTACGGTAAACCAAGACAGCGGAAATGTCAAAATGGACCGTACTAACGCTGCGGTGGTATTGGCACCGTATTTTGTTCCCTTGTATGCGGTATTGACAGGCTTTGTTTATTTGGCGATTGACTTATTTTTGGATGCTGCACCATACCGCCCGGTATTTGTTTTTGTTATTGGATTTTTTATGGCGTTTCATTTTGTCCAAACTTTTCAGACTTTATGGGAGACTGACCAACCGGATTTAACCTTAGCGGGTGGACGGATTTTTTCCTCCGTGGTTATTATTTTATGTAATGCAGTTGTATTGGTGCTGGTGCTTAAATTATTATTTCCGCAACGGGTGCAGTTGGCGGAGATGGGGCGCAATATTGCGCTAAGTACCTACCATGCCTGGGCGGCAGTGTGGCGGGTATTTATATCGTGGATATCCTCCAAACCCGCGTAAACTATGACCAATCCAAAAGAATTTTTTGCCAAACTCATTAAGAAACGTATTCTGCTTCCAGCCCGTATCCGTCGTATAGGGAAACGGGTAGGAAAAATCTTGCTATTTTTAGTGATGTTTGTATTTTTACTGGGATTAGTTGCCTGGTTAATCGTGCTTAAAATGTTTAATGCCCAACAGATTAGTGAGGCGATGACTTATCAATTGCAAACGGTATTTGACCGTCCAGTACAGATTGCTTCGTTAGATTTAAAATTTTTTAATACGGTAGAATTGAAAGGTTTTGCTATTTTAGATAATGAAGTGCAACCGGGCTTGGCGGTGGTGTCTGCCGAATCGGTATTGATACGTTATCAATTGTTACCTTTATTGGAACATAAGTTGGTAATTGATGAGGTTACGCTCAATAAACCACGTTTTGAAATCTTGCGTTCGGAGCAGGGAATTTATAATGTACCGCCTATCAAAATGCCCGCAAACAACCAGCCTGAAACTTATGTCAATGAACGTACGGGCGAAAAAATAGAAATTCATATTGAGGATTGGCACATTAAAGACGGCTTAATCAGTTACAAGGATTTGAAAAGCGGTGCGGCTCATGCTATTTACGGACTGGATGTGCGTTTTAACCAGCTTCATTTTAACGAGTGGTCTACTTTTCGCTTGGAAACCGTGCTGCGTAGCCGCTGGACAGATCATGTGTCCGAATTAGAAATTGCCGGTAACGGACAAATTAATTTTGCCAATTTTAATTGGGAACAATTTGCTTTGCGGGATTTTAAAACGGAAGTGGCCATATTCCGTAAGCCTGTTATGCTCAGTATGAATTTGCAGAATTTACGCACGCCAACTTTTACGGCTACAGTGCAAGCTCCGGAATTTTCATCAGAGGATTTGTCTGTATTCCAAAAGGACTTGCCGGCCTTTCAAGTGCCTGCTTCTACCATTACGCTAAGTGGCAGTTTAAATGATACTTATACGCATCTGACTTTAGACAAAACGGACTTTAAAACCAAGCAGCTGTCTGCAACCGTTTCCGGTGCGGTAGATTTGACGACCCCGATTGCGCTAGACTTGCAGGCAAAAACCGGGTGGGCAGATTTAACAAAATTAAGCCAATATTACCCGGCACTTTCCCGTTTTAATTTATCCGGACAGGCCCAGGTATCGGTTTCGGTGTCCCGGCAGAAAGGCCAATATAGTTGGCCACTGTTGGAAATTGCGGCTAAGCAGCTGTCGGGGACTTTTTGGGGATTTGAAACTGAGGACGTGAGCGGTAATTTTATTGCTAAGCAAAACATGACAGATTTATATGTGCAAACCAGTACCGGAACGGTGCGTGTGGCAGATACCCGGTTTGATAATTTGCAACTGACAGGTTCTTACCGTAAAGGCAATGTATATGCCTATATTTCCTCGGCTTTACTTAATGAAGTACCGCTAAAACTGCGGCTTTCTATTAATGATATCAAGTACCCAAACCGCACCATAGATACCTCTATTTACTTGAAAAATTTTGATCCGATGGGTTTTATTGGGGTGGTGATGGATTTTACAAAAGTCATTTTGAGTATTCCTAAAGAGCCTCATACTCCCGCTCCTGTGCAGACGGGTGATTTGGCCTGGATGCGTAATTTCCGCGACCGTTTGCCTACCTTTATGCCTAATTTTTCGGGCACTTTATATGCGGATACTTTCTCCAGCAAGGTATTATCCGGTAAAAATTTCAATGCTGAGTTTGCTCTGACCGGTATGCTGCCCGGTGCGGCAGAACTGGACGGGACGATAGATGTAAAGCTAGAGGACGGCATTATTCACCAAATGGAAAAGGTGGCCGAAGAACAGCAGGCCTTGCACGTTACTTTTACACCGTTTATTATGCTGCACCGTATGGAGACAAGCGGAAGTTTTAAGGTGGGGGAAGTATTAAAAGATGTAGCCTTTGAAGAAATGGCTGCCTCAGTGGACTTCAAAAAGGGTACAATGATTGTAAACAATGCTTTTACGCAAGGTCCGGTCATTTCAGCTGCAGTATCAGGTTGGACGGATTGGGTGCGTGAAACCTTTGAACTGGTCATTTGGACCATGATTACGCCATCCTCCCGCCGTGGGATTTTGGCCGAAAATTTGACAGATGAAAATGGAAATCCGGCGCTGGCATTTAAAGTGTCCTCTTCTATGTTAAAGCCGAAGTTAGAAATGTTACGCGCCAAAAAAACGAATACGCAAATACAAGCCGCCCGTAAACGCGGTCTGCGTACGGAATTTCAAAAGAGCCGGGAATTTGTAAAAGGAGAATTCAATGCCAAGAAATAATTTAGATTTGTTGTCACTCTTACAGGAACATGGAGCCGTGGTGGAAGGCCATTTTGTAATGCCTTCCGGTTTTCACAGCCAGACGTATATTCAAACTTCGCTTTTGCTGCAGCATCCGCATTTGGCCCAAAAAGTTGCGCAAGCGATGAGCGAAAAATTTCCGGCTAAAGCCGATGTAATCATGGCGCTTACGCCGTCTAACTCTGTACTGGCACAAGAGGTAGCACGCGTGCGCGGTGCCCGGGCAATTTTTGCTTCCAAAGATGACAAAGGCGAAATGATTTTGAAACATAATTTTGCCATTAAACCGGGCGAAACCGTCTTACTGGTAGACGATGTAACCGTGGGTGGGCGGAAAGTGCTCAAGGCCCAAGAGGTGGTGCAAGCGGCTGGTGGAAAAGTAATTGGCATTGCGGTGATGGTGGACCGTTCTATGGGCATTTTGCCGCTTGAAATTCCGCTGCGAGCTTTGCTTTCTTATCCGATACAAACGTTTGCCGCAAAGGATTGCCCTTTGTGCAAATCGGGTATGCCGGTGCAGGAAATTGACCAATTAAATTAGGACATTTGTATGATAGACATCACGCTTAAACCCAAAGAACAACGCCGTATTGCCGCTGGGCATTATTGGATTTTTTCAAACGAAATTGCCAAGTTGGACACTTCTATTGAGCCGGGCACGCTGGTGCGTGTGCTGGACAGCGACGGCAATCCTGTTGGTACCGGATTTTTTAACCCGCATAGTTTAATTGCCGTACGTTTGGTGCAAAAAGGAGCTGAGCCCTTGCCGGAGGATTTTATTTTTAAGCATTTGGACGCAGCGTATGACTACCGCAAGGAAATCGGCGTGCGTAAATACGGGCGTATGTGCTACGGCGAAAGTGACCAACTCCCCGGATTGATTGTAGACCGTTACGGCGATATTTTGGTGGTGGAAATTTTGACCGCCGGCATGGAGAAACAAAAGGATGCTATTACCGCTGCGCTAAAGAAAATATACAAACCAACAGGCATTTTATACCGCGCCGACAGTGCATTCCGCGGGTTGGAGGGGTTAGGAAATACGCCCGAAATTATTGGGGAAGTGCCGGAAATAGTACAAATTGAGGAGAATGGTGCAAAGTTTGAAGTACCCTTGCGCATCGGACAAAAAACCGGATATTATTATGACCAGCGCGAAAACCGCGCGTTTTTAAAACCCTATTTCAAAGATAAGTTGGTGGTGGATTTGTATTCGTATATTGGTTCATTTGGTATTTTAGCGGCGTTAAATGGAGCGGCACAGGTATGGGGGGTAGATTCCTCAGCTGCGGCGGTGGAATTTGCCAACAAAAATGCCGAATTAAACGGGGTAAAAGATATTGCGGTGTATCACCGTGATGATGCCGAGCGCGTGTTGTCAGCTATGAAAAAGAAAGAATTGCCTGACCAACCGGATATGGTGCTTTTAGACCCGCCTGCTTTTGCTAAAAGCCGCAAAGCGTTGCCGCAAGCGGTAGGGCTGTACGTTAAGCTTGTCAAAATGGCTTTGGAAGGATTAGAAAAAGACGGCTATCTGGCATTTTCTACGTGTTCGCATCACATTTCGCGCGAATTATTTGTAGATATTCTGCGCCAGGGTGTGAGTAAATCGGGCAAGCGCGCGGTATTGGTGGAACTACGCGGACAAGCCAAAGACCACCCGGTTTTAATCGGTATGCCGGAGACGGATTATTTACATTTTGCTTTAGTGCAAGTGAAATAAGGTATTTGCTTTGAGTGTGGCGGGAAAGACATTAGTCTTTCCCGCTTTTTTGTGCGTTTCGGGCCCATATTGAAAATAGGCCCAAGGGCCCTGGTTTTTTGCACACGCGAGTTGTAAACTATCCATAAGCGTAGTGTAGTAGGGGAGGCCCTTGTGAAAAAAATGTTATTAGTAATGGTAGCGGCGTTGTTTATACCTCAGCTAGCGATGTGTCAAGCTCTTACTAATTCGGAAATTCGAATTAAAAAAGTCATTGCGGAAAAGTATTTGAATACTCAAATAAAGCATCTTTTAAACCGGGATGTAAAAATGTCAAAAGCTATCAAGAAATATAATGACCAAGCTAAAAAAACGCCGGCTTTGGTGCGTGAAATGGAGAATCCGCGGCAATGGAGCATCTTTGGCATTCCCCTTGTCATGGAGGAATCCTACGCTTGGAAAGAGCCCGTTGCGGCGAACCTCAATTCTTACAATTTTAAAGATAAATATTTGAAGCATTATCCTTTTTTGGAAATTACTAAATTTACGGTTGAAGATGAAGGGGCCTCTGTACAAGAGGCAGAAGAGTATTTGCATAAAGGAGAGACTTCTTGGTATCACTCCAATATGGGGGAGGTAACTACAGAGCATTCAATAAATCCAACCGACTACATAAGAGTCATAAAATTTCCGATGAGGGAGAATGAATCCGGGGATGAAGTTGCATATATTCCCGAGGCCATAGTGGTGGACCGAATTTTTGCAGGGAGGGGAAAAGGAACATTCTTCCGGGTAAAACTTGAGTATTTTTATGCAACGGAAAATCCACAACTTTTCAAAGGATTTTACAAAGCTATTAAGGAAGCACCTAAAGATTTATTTATCAGAAACTTTGTCATGGAAGAGTGTAAGTTTGGCCGGGAATGTTATGATTAACAGTATATTGTATTAATTAATTTCCCGAGGATATCCCGGGAATTTTTTTTGTCCTTTTTCGTCGGGGCTTTTAGTCTCAAATGTGCCTGGACCCAAACATTTTCCTTGACTTGTTTTTTTTTTTTGGTACACTACAGAGGTAGCCCCGCGGCCTCGTTACCCCACAAGAGCCTGTAATGCGGATTATGGCCGGAGGGGAAAACAACCTTATATCCTGCATAGAGACACTGCGGGATGACGACAGAAAAGAAACAAAGGAGAATATATGAAAAAAGCATTCACGCTTATAGAGCTGTTAGTGGTTGTGTTAATTATTGGTATTTTGTCCGCCATTGCCTTGCCGCAATACAGAATGGCTGTGGCTAAAACGCAATATGCTACAGTTAAACAATTAGTTACCGCTATCAAAAATGCACAGGAAGTGTATTACTTGGCAAACGGTTCCTACACAACCAGCGTAGAGGATTTGGATATAGATTTTCCCGCTAATGACAGCAAGCGATGGTGTGGTATCAGTGCCACCCAATCCATGTGCAATATTACAACCGCCGCGGGAAGAGTGGGATATCAGGTTTACTATGATCATATAAGCGGAAATTTTGCTGCGCGATCCAGAAAACGGATTTGCGTGGCTTTTAGTGAGGATGAAAATGCTCCTACTAATAAATTATGCAAAGCAGAAACAGGCGGAGCGGGAAGAGTGAACGAAGGATATACTTCCTGGGAGTATTAGAATTAAAAAACCCCCGCTTCAGATAAAGGTCATCCTGAACTTGTTTCAGGATTTTTACCTCTGACAAGCGGGGGTTTTTATGCCTTCAAAACTAGCGCAATTTTTTGGCGGCTTTTTCTAATTTGTCAGCAGCTTTTTCGCGCAGTTCGTCTATTTTTTCCTGCGCTTGCAGTTTGATTTCTGCTGCTTTTTCATTAAAACGCTCTTTAATCTCGCCGGCTTTCTCGGCAGCCAATTCCTTGAGTTCGTCTGCTTTTAACTTGGCGGCATCTTTTTGCGCGGAAAATTTATCACGCAGCTCTTGTGTGCGTTCAGCCAGTTCCTCTTTGCCGTCCTCGTACGCTTCTTTAGCCAAGCGTTTAACTTTGCGTCGGGTGGTTTCCCCTTTGGCGGGCGCATATAAAACACCCACGGCCGCGCCAATGAGCGCGCCTAAAATAAAAGTTGCCAGTGAATTACATTTGTTGCACATACTTACCTCCTCTCTGACTTGATATATTATATTGTATAACAAATTGCAGCGTTTCAATATACTATAATATAACTGATAAACTGATTTTTTTCCAGTTACTTTTTTAATTAGGAGATTTTTTATGCCGAGTCCATCCGCGCCGCGCCAAAACGGTCACGCCCAAGCGCCGCAAGTGCGCCGCAATAATTTTGAAGAAGTGGCCGCTATTTTGACCCAAGAGGAGGCCTTGTTGGAGGCGGACCGTTGTTTGCATTGTGCGGCGCACCCGTGCCAAAATGCTTGCCCGGTTGGTGTGCATATTCCCGATTTTATTGCTGCGGTCAAAGCGGGCGACATCGGCAAAGCGGCCTCTGAAATTATGAAAACCAGCCTGCTTCCTGCCATTTGTGGTCGCGTATGTCCGCAGGAAAAACATTGTGAGGGGCATTGTGTATTAAAGGCCAAATTCGGCGCGGTAAACATTGGAGGTCTGGAAAGATACACCGCCGACACCGCGCGTGCACAAGGCGTTTTGAAAGTACCTGTTCCGGCGGCAAATACGGGCAAAAAAGTAGTATGTATTGGCTCAGGGCCGTCGTCACTAGCGTGTGCGGCTGAATTGCGCCGCGCGGGGCATGACGTAACCGTGTTGGAAGCCCTGCACGCTTACGGCGGGGTACTGCGCTATGGGATTCCGTCGTTTCGTTTGCCGCGCGAAGTGATTAATAAAGAAGTGGAAACCGTGCAAGCCATGGGTGTGAAATTTCACACGGACGTGCTCGTGGGCGCAACGATTAAACTAGACGATTTGCGCAAAGAATATGACGCGGTCTATATCGGCTCGGGCGCGGGGTTGCCGATGATGTTAGGCATTCCCGGTGAAAATGCCGTCGGCGTATACAGCGCCAATGAATTTTTAACGCGCATTAATTTGATGCAGGCCTATAAATTCCCGGAGACGGACACGCCTATTCACGTGGGCAAACACGTCCTTGTACTCGGGGGGGGCAACAGTGCCATGGACGCCGCGCGCTGTGCGATGCGCTTACAACCGCAGTCGGTGACGATTGCCTATCGCCGCAGCCGCAAAGAAATGCCCGCGCGCGCAGCCGAGGTGGAACACGCCGCGGAGGAAAGCGTGCAATTTGAATTTTTAGTCACACCCAAAGAAATTGTCAAAGATGAAAATAACCGCGTAACGGGCCTGCGTTTTACACGCAACGAACTCGGCGCGCCGGATGAAAAAGGCCGCCGCCGCCCAGTGGAAATTGCGGGCTCTGACTTTGTGATGCCCGCTGACACAATCATTGTGGCCATCGGCCAGCGGCCTAATCCCACCATTTCCAAAACGACGCCGGATTTGCAAGTAACCGAGCGTGGTGTAATTGCTTTAAACGAGAAAGGCGAAACGTCACTGCCCGGTGTGTTTGCGGGTGGGGATATTATCCGCGGCGGGGCGACGGTACTACTCGCCATGAAAGACGGGCTGGAAGCCGCGCGCAAAATCAATGCGTATTTAGAGGGGGAATAGTATGCAAGAAAACGAGATTTTAGTCAAAGAACAATTAAATGAAATCGTGATGAAATTTGTAATTTATAAACCCTTGGTCGCGCGGGCGGCACGTGCCGGACAGTTTGTGATTTTGCGCGGACGTGAAGGCGGCGAGCGCGTGCCGGTTACCTTGGTAGATTGGGACGAAAAAGCAGGCACGATTACCGTGATTATTCAATCTATCGGCAAATCTACTTTTATGTTTAATTCACTCAAAAAAGGCGATTGCTTTTTAAATGTGCTTGGGCCGTTGGGCACGGCGGTAGAAATGAAAAATTACGGCACGGTGGCGGTGATCGGCGGCGGGGTAGGCATTGCCGAAGTATATCCGATTGCTAAAGCTCTTAAAGTCGCGGGCAACCGCGTGGTGTCTATTTTGGGTGCACGTACCAAAAGTTTGCTGATTTTGGAGCAGCAAATGCGCGCGGTTTCGGATGAAACGATTTGCTGTACCGACGACGGCTCTTACGGTCAAAAAGGCATGGTGACTGATTCCCTGCGCGCGTGCGTACAAGGCGGCGAGAAAATTCAGGCGGGTTTTGTCATAGGCCCGATACCGATGATGAAATTTACTTCTAAACTTATGGTGGAACTGGGTATTGAGCCGTATGCCAGTTTAAACCCGATTATGTTAGACGGTACGGGTATGTGCGGCGGTTGCCGCGTAAGCGTGGAAGGCAAAGTGCGCTTTGCGTGTGTGGACGGTCCGATGTTCCCCGCGCGCACGATTGATTTTGATGAGCTGATCCGCCGCACCGGCGAATATAAGCTACAAGAAAAAACCGCCGTGGAAAAATTTGAAAAAGACCACCAGTGTAAATTGGGCTTACATTAAATTTAGAATGTATATCCTTTACCTTTCTTGCCGCTAGAATCATTGTTGGTCGTGCGGCCGGAAATGGCCTTACAGACTTTACTGCCCATTTCGCTTTTTCCGTCCCAGCAATACCAATAGTTACGTAAGAAATACCGCTCCAGTATTGGGGCATTTGTATTAGTGTATGAACACGTCAGCGAAATATAGTTATCTTTAACATAGGTATCTTCCGGCAGATTTTGGTCTTGTAAATAACAAGTGAAATTTGAAAAAACCAACTTGTTTTGGTAGACCCCGGATTCTAATGTTTCTTCTTCTAGGCTACCACCGCCGGGTAAGCTTATATCCAATTCTGTAAAATCAGTGGTAAAATTTCCATTAGCCAATCGATACACAAGTTCTGCTTCTTCTATTGCCTTCATGAGCGGCATGAAACCCATGGTGCGGCTTTTGAGTACCGCCACTTGGTACTGCGGCAGCGCCACCGCCGCCAATATGCCGATGATTAATACAACAACTAATAATTCAATGAGTGTAAATGCCCGCACACCTAAAAAAGAAGTCCACCCTGAAATGTTGTAATTCAGGGTCTCTCCCTTTTGTGTTGTTTTGCGATAAAAGCAACTACCCAGGAAGTTGTAGATCCTGAGTAATGTATTCTCAGGATGGACCTTATTTATGATTTTGTTTATTATTTCTTTCATATTGTCTCCTGTCTTTTTGTACTCTTGCGACGAGTCGCAAGGCAAGTCAACAAATAATATCTTGCAATCTACAGCTATAGATAATTTACCAAAAAAAAAAAACGAGTCAAGGCCTACCTTCACTTTTTTAAGTTTTATGCTGAAAATATGGAAATGTAGGTTGTGCTCCGCCCGACAAATAAAAAAGTCGTCATTCCCGAGTGTCGCTGTCGGGAATCTCCCTTATGGGTGTCGTTTATTAAATAAGGAAAAAACTCCTTTATTTTACAACGGCCCATAAGCAGGATATCCCCGACAACATTCCTCGGGGATGACAACCTTATTTGATGTTCTTTTTATTGCCGTTTTTTGAAGGCCATTTGCTGCGCCAAAAACAGTACCCCTTGACTCGTTTTTTTTTTTGGCATAATTTTAGTATCCGGAAATTAAAAGAAAGGAGAAAAAATGAGGAAAGCATTTACATTGATTGAATTATTAGTAGTTGTTCTTATCATCGGCATATTGGCGGCCATTGCCTTGCCGCAATATCGTGTGGCAGTAGCAAAGACACGCTATGTAAGACTTAAAAACTTAGTGGAAGCAATTTCTCAAGCACAAGTAGTGTATTATTTGGCAAACGGGCGGTACTCCACTGATTTTGATGAATTGGATATCGATATGCCTGGCGGTACTATCAGCGGAGAAGCAGAGGATGAACAGGATTTGCAAAAACACCATCGCTACTATGATTGGGGAAATTGTGAAATAGATAAAAACACAGCTGGAATTTCTTGGTGTGAGGATTCTGTGATAAATATGGAATATAGAAAAGATGCGTCCAGCGGGTTGCGTTCGTGTGCTATTTTGGGAACTACAGACCAACAGGATTGGCGTGCGCGGATTTGTAAGGCAGAAGCAGGTAAGACGGGGAATGGCGACTCAAGTGCAAAATATAATTTGATACGTTGGAGTTATAAGTAGTTTGTATATATACAAAATAAAACCCCCGCTTTCGGCGGGGGGTTGGGTATCAAACTAATTTATTTTGCTAAGGCCTTCCAGGCGTCCAATTCGGCTTTGGCACTAGACTCGGTATTCTTTACCATTTCTTTTGTCTCAGCTTTTTTGGCTTTTAAAGCCTCTTTGGCTTCTTCTAATTTTGCCTTGGCAGCTGCTTTTTCTTCTTTTGTAGAAGCGTTCTTTACCGCGGCTTTGGCTTGGGAGATTTTTTCCTCGGCGGCTTGCACTTTAGCCTCAGCGCTGGCTTTGGCAACGGCTACTTTGCTTTCAGCTAATTCTTGTTTGGTTTTCAAAATAGCTTTTTGTTCCTCCACTTCGGCTTGCGTGGCGGTTTTCTTGGCTTCAACCGTTTCCTTTAAGGCTTGTTTTTCAGCCTTTGCAGCAGCCTTCAAATCCTCTTTTTTGGCGGCTACTTCTTGTTTGGCAGCCTCTTTGTTGGCTTTGAGCTCGGCCTTGGCAGCTTCTTTTTGTGCTTTCAAAGCGGCTTTGGCTTGCTTGCTGGTTTGCGCTTTGGCAGCAATGGTTTGGCGTCCGGCAGCTACTTTGGTTTGTACACAGCTGACATAGCAGTCGGCATCTCCTGCTTGGCAGTTGCAGGTATCAGCGGCAAAAACCGCAGCGGGAGCGGCCAGCACGCATAAGGCAATTACTAATTTCTTCATGTGTTGTCTCCTAAATAAAGTAAATACTTCCACTTATATTCTACAAAAATACACACAAAAATTTCACGGAAAACTATATTTATTTTAGTAAAATACATAATATGGAAGTCACCTTACTGATGAAAATTTTGCTGGCTGTTATCGTTGTCAATTTGTTGGTATGGCCCCTGGTATCCAAAAAAGTAGAAAACCATTTGGAGGTGTTTCTGCTGCTGGTTGGAGTGGCTGCTGTTACGGTAACACAGGGTTGGAGCAAGCAATTTTTATACCAAACACTTAATGCTCCGGTAAATGTGGCATTTATCGTGCTGGTAGTGAGTGTTATCTTTAATTACTATTCTCGATATGTATTCCGTGTCTTGTTTATATTGTTCCGGTATTTGGAACCGCAATACAGTTTTGCTGTGTTAGTTTTCTTGTTAGGAATGACGAGCAGCGTATTTAGTGTAACGGTGGCCGCCTTGGTATTAGCGGAAGTACTGCAGGTAGTTAATTTGGAACGGGAGCAAACTATCCGTGTGACAGTTTGTGCCTGTTATGCTATCGGGTTAGGGGCCGTGCTGCTGCCGCTGGCGGAGCCCTTAGGGTTAGTGATTCACAACCAGTTAGCTTCTGGAGGATACCGGGCGAATTTCTTTTTTATGCTGCAGCATTTCCTTTGGTGGATTGCGCCGGGTGTAGCAGCATTATCAGTGGCGGCAGGTTATACGGTACGTAATGCCAATACACAAACCCAGCTGCATATCCGTGAAGATAAAGAGGATTATAAGTCCATGCTGCGCCGCACTTGGCATATTTATTTGTTTGTGGCGGCTTTACACTTGATTAGTATGGGACTGCGTCCGTTTGCGCAAAGCACGGTAGCGCATTTAAGCGGTAAAATTTTATTTTGGGCTAATTCCGCGTCAGTAGTTATAGATAATGCCACCCTGGCTGCTATAGAGGTCACTCCGACGGTTACCTTGGATAATTTAATGTATATGGTGTTGGGACTGGTGGCCTTCGGCAGTATGTTGGTACAAGGCAATTTGCCCAATATTGTTGCGGCGGAAAAATTAGGTATTAAAAGCCGCGAATGGGCCCGTGTAGCAGTACCCGTCGGGGTAGTGTTAACCGTTACTTACTTTATGTGTTTGTGGTTATTACGGTAAAGACGGACAGATTTAGTACAATAAAATAGGACAGGAGCAAGCAGCTATATGAGTTTACACCGGGTTATGTTAATTGTTATTTTGTTGGCCGGATTTGGGTTAGGATTAGCTTTGCCGGCAGTTCGTCGTCATATAGATGAACGCCATGCCCGCCAAGCAGCACAAACTGCGCGCGGGTTAGCGCGTGCAGAGCAAACCTTTTTTGAAAAAAACGGTTACTATACAGCTGATTTTGCCAGTTTCTTACCTCAAACCTCTTGCACGGAAACAGTGCTGGACGGGCACAGTGCACTTGCTTGCCCGGGTTATACCTTTCAACTCAAGGAAGCCCAACAACTACAGGCACAAAGCACAAAATATCCGCAATGGTTTACGGTTAGCTTAGATACGGGGGCTATTGCCTGTGAATATGAGGAGGGTTCCCTAGTCGGCCAAAAGCTTTGTGCTTCCGTACGCCTGTCAAATTATATATAATATAACGGAGGGGTTATATAGCATAACCGACAGGTTACGTTATGTAACGGAAAAGTTGTTTTTCCCACAGCCAATTGAGCAGCCTGTTTTGTAATTATTCTAAGGAGACTTTCCATGACAGAAAAATTTGCCCCTACGGACAAAATACTGGAAGAGCACGGCTACGATGCCGCTAAGCTTATTCCCATTCTACAACAAGTGCAGGAAATCTACCGCTATTTGCCGGAAGATGTCATGCGCCATATTGCCGATAAACTCAACATTTCTCCGGCCAAAGTATTCGGTGTGGCAACTTTCTTTGCACACTTTGCTATTACACCTAAAGGTAAACATATTGTAAAAGTTTGTAACGGTACGGCTTGCCACGTAAAAGGTTCTGCTAACTTAATTAATGCGGTCAAGGCCAAACTTAAATTGACAGGTAACCAGGAAACAACTGCCGACGGTATGTTTACGCTAGAGTGTGTATCTTGTTTGGGTGCGTGCGGGCTTGCTCCTGTTATGGTGATTGACGAGACCGTACATGGCCAATGCACGCCGGAACTGGTTTCTAAATATATTGACGAAGTAATCGCCGCGGAGGCCAAAAATGCCAAATAAATCCATTGAACAAATTAAGAAAGATTACAACGAGGCCTATAAAAATATAACCGGCCGCGTAACGATTTGCGGCGGTACGGGCTGTATGGCCGGCGGCAGTATGAAAGTATATGATGCTTTTGAAGCTGAATTTAAAAAACACAATATTGGCTACTGTTTAAACATCACCAAAGGCTGCCATGAAAATTATTTAAGCATAAGCGGATGCCGCGGTTTCTGTGCGGCCGGTCCGCTGGTGAGCGTAAACGATATTTTCTATACGCACGTAAAACCGGAAGATGTGCCGGAAATCGTGGAAAAGACCGTCATGAAAGGCGAAGTAGTGGATCGCTTGTTGTATACCGAGCCGTCTACCAAAGCGCATTTCAAAACGACTGCCGAAATCCCGTTCTATTCTAAACAAGAACGTATTTTACTGCACGACTGCGGCCGCATTAATCCCGAAGACATCAATGAATATATTGCACACGGCGGGTATGCCCAAGCCAAACGTGCTTATTTGGAAATGACCGATGAGCAAGTCTGCCAAGAGATGATTAAATCTGGCTTACGTGGACGCGGTGGCGGCGGCTTTCCGACGGGTAAAAAATGGGATTTTACACGCATTGAAAAAGGTCCGAAAAAATACGTTATCTGCAACGCTGACGAGGGGGACCCGGGCGCTTTTATGGACCGCAGTGTTATGGAAGGTAACCCCAATGCCGTCATTGAAGGTATGATGATTGCCGCGCGCGCTATCGGTGCAGATGAAGGATACGTCTATGTACGTATGGAATATCCGCTGGCCGTGGTGCGTATGCGCAAAGCTATCAAACAAGCCGAAGAATTGGGCCTTTTAGGCGAAAACATTTTCGGCTCTGGCAAGAATTTCAAAATTAACGTCATGGAAGGTGCGGGCGCGTTTGTGTGCGGCGAGGAAACTGCTTTAATCGCGTCTGTGGAAGGAAAACGCGGTATGCCTAAAGTCAAACCGCCGTTCCCGAGCCAAAGCGGTTTGTTTGGTAAACCGACGGTTATTAACAACGTAGAAACGTTAGCCACCGTGGCAAAAGTCATGGAAATGGGTGCGGAAAAGTTTGCCGCGATTGGTCCGAAAACCAGCCCGGGAACCAAAACCTTTGCCGTGACCGGACACGTGGCCAATACGGGTCTTGTGGAAGTACCTATGGGTACGACCTTGCGCCAAGTGATTGACGAAGTGGCGGGCGGAACTACCAACAATGACGGTACCGTCAATAAAGCCGCGTTCAAAGCCGCGCAAATCGGCGGTCCTTCCGGCGGTTGCTTGACTAAAGAACATTTAGATGTGCCGCTTGATTTTGACTCCTTGAAATCTGTGGGTGCCATGATTGGTTCGGGCGGTTTGGTGGTCATGAACGAACATACCTGTATGGTAAACGTGGCGCGCTTCTTCTTGGAATTTACCAAACGCGAGTCTTGTGGTAAATGCGTTCCCTGCCGCGAAGGTACGGATCAAATGCTTTCCCTGCTGACTGATATTACCGAAGGCCGCGGTACCATGAAAACCTTGGAAACCTTGGAAGAACTCGCCAAATCCGTACAAAAATCTTCCCTGTGTGCCTTGGGTAAAACTGCGCCGAACCCGGTGCTCTCTACCTTAAAATACTTCCGCGATGAGTATTTGGCACACGTCCAAAAGAAAGAATGCCCCGCGGGTGTTTGTAAGGCTTTGTCCAAATACCGCATTGACGCGGCCAAATGCAAAGGCTGCGGTATGTGCAAAAAAGCTTGCCCGGTGCAAGCAATCTCGGGCGAGGTGGGCAAACCCCATCAAATTGACCCCAAAAAATGTATCAAATGCGGCGCCTGCGCACGCACTTGTAAATTCGGTGCGGTGACACGCTAGGAGCGATTTATGGAAAAGAAAGAACTAGGATTTGTAACCATTGAAGGTAAAAAAGTAGCCATTGAAGGCGAACGCAATTTGCTGGAATTAATCCGCAAAGCCGGTTTTAATATGGTGACGTTCTGCTACCAACCGGAATTGGAAATTTACGGTGCGTGCCGCTTGTGCCTAGCAGAAGTAGAAGGCATGGGCATTTTGGCCACTTGCACCGTAAAACCCAAAGACGGTATGGTAGTGCATATCAATACCGACGAAGTGCGTAAACTGCGCCGCATGAACTTGGAACTTTTGCTGGCGTCGGGTAATCACGAATGTACTTTGTGCGGAAAATCCGGCAACTGCAAACTGCAGAAACTTGCCAAAGATATGGGCATTACCGATATCCGCTTCAAACGCAAAGTGACCACCACGCAACTGGACAATACTTCTGCCGCTTTAGTGCGCGACAGCAGTAAATGTATTTTGTGCGGTAACTGCGTACGCACCTGTAACGAGGTGCAAGGTATCGGAGCAATTGATTTTGCGTTTCGCGGCTACAAAGCCAAAATTGCTACCGCTTTTAACAAAAATATGGGCGAGAGTAAAGAATGCGTGGGCTGTGGCCAATGCGCCCGCGTTTGTCCCGTTGGTGCTTTGATGCCCAACTCCCAAGAAATTGAACTCGTGCAACAAGCCATTAATCACCCGACCAAAAAAGTGGCCGTGCATATTGCTCCGGCGGTACGCGTGGGTTTAGGCGAAATTTTCGGTATTAAACCGGGCATTTCCGTAGACGGCAAAATTGCCGCGGCTTTGCGTATGCTGGGTTTTGACTATGTGTACGATACGTCTTTTGCGGCTGACTTAACTATCGTGGAGGAAGCGAGCGAATTTATCCGCCGCTTTACCGAAAAAGACCACCTGCCGCAACTGACCAGCTGCTGCCCGGCGTGGGTCAATTATGTGGAAAAATTTGTGCCGGAATTTATTCCGAACTTGTCTTCTGCGCGCTCTCCGATGCAGATGATGGGCCCGGTGCTCAAGGCTGATTTTGAGCAACGCGGCGGCAAACGCGAGGACCTTGTGGTTGTTGCGATTATGCCCTGCACCGCCAAGAAAATGGAAGCTAAACTGGACAAATTCTATGTCAACGACAACCCGGATACAGACCACGTTGTCACGACCGTGGGTTTGGCAAACATGATTAAAGCCGCAGGTATTGATTTTGCCAATTTGCCCGACGAGCAGTTTGATGCTCCGTTTGGTACTAAAACCGGCGGCGGCGTGATTTTCGGTGCGTCCGGCGGCGTAATGGAAGCGGCTTTGCGTTTTGCGGCGGCAGAATTAGACCCCAAACGTAACGGCAGAGTCATTTTTGAAACCTTGCGCGAAACCAAAGAGTTCCGCGAGGCCGAACTGAAAGTGGGCGACATTACGGTACGCGTGGCGGTTACAAGCGGTCTGCGCAATGCACGCAAACTGTTAGAAGATGTCAAAGCGGGCAAAGCGCATTATGACTTTATTGAAGTCATGTCTTGCCCGGGCGGTTGTGTGGCGGGTGCGGGCCAGCCGCAATACGAAGGATGGAAAATCCGCAAACAGCGTGCCAAAGGTTTGTATGCAGACGATGCCAAACTGGATTACAAGTCCCAAGACAACAAAGACGTGATGGCGTTGTATGGAAAGGTATTAGACAAGATTGGCGGGCCGGTGGCGCATAAGCTACTGCACACGCACTACAAATCGCAGAAAGAGCAGAATTAAAAACTGCTGGTGCTACTGTAGTTTTTCGCAGACGGAACAAATCAACGATTTGTTCCGTCTTGCTTTTTAGGATAAACAATTTTCCAAAACCTGTTTATTTGGCGGTCTCTTGCCCTTGACGTAGCTTATGCTACGCCCATACGGGCAACTATATCCCGCCAACTAAAAGCGGTTTTGAAAAATCATATAATGTTTCGCAATACCGCGCTTTGCTGAACGGCATGAAAAATCAGAATAGCCAACGCACATTCGCTTCGCGTGCGCGGTACGGTAAGTAAATTCTGTCTGTTCCACCGTTATCCCACATGGTTTCTGTGCGGGATATAGTTAGTTGTCATATCTCCATACTGCGTGTCCGCCAGCCGTGTAAGAGGGACTGGACAGTTGAGTCTCGGCTTTGCAGATTTGATTTTCAACAGAAGTTAAATCATCGTTTCCGGCTAGACAAACACTTTTTCCCCGATAGTTTGCCAGTACATTTTCTGCCTTGGATAAGAAAATGTTATATTCCAAATAACTGTTTGAAGTTGGTATGCTACAGTTTGCTACAGCAGTTTCCAGTCCACATTTTCCCCAAGAAAATTGGCGTGTGTCTTTATCTACTTCTTTCTCCTCTGGCACACTCCAACCTCCGGGAGTATCTATATCCAAGTCATCAAAAGAGGCTGCATATCTATCGTTTGCCAAGTAGTAAACTTCTTGTGCGTCGGCTATACTGCGCACTAATGATTTTATAGTTGCGTATCTGCTTTTATATACTGCTTTTTGATATTGCGGCAGGGCAATAGCAGCCAGTATGCCGATAATAAGGACTACGACGAGTAGTTCAATGAGTGTAAATGCCCGCACACCTAAAAAAGAAGTCCACCCTGAAGGGTTGTTATTCAGGGTCTCTTGCTTTTGTGCTGTCCTGTCAAAGAGGCAACTGCCCAGGAAGTTGTAGATCCTGAGTAACGATCCCTCAGGATGGACCTTATTTATGATTTTGTTTATTATTTCTTTCATATTGTCTCCTGTCTTTTTGTAACCTTGCGACTAGTCGCAAGTTAAGTTAACAAATAATATCTTACAACCAACACCTAAGTATAATTTAGCAAAAAAAAAAAACGAGTCAAGGCCTACCTTCACTTTTTCCAACTTTTACGCTTAAATATAGTCTGAGTATAACAGTATCTTAGGATGGACGCTTATTTATTTGTCTTTCTTAGGTGGAAAATAATAAAAAACGGCTTGTAAGCAAGGAGAATTTGTAAATTATTTAAAGGAAGGAAAAATTATTTATTTCCTGCAAGCAAGGTCATTAAAACCCCTTTAATCAGTGTTTTGGGGTCGGAGGCGGTGGAGGTTTTGAGTGCCTTGTCAGCTTCAATAATGCGGTCCAAGGTCTTTAGGAAAATCTCTTTAGACGGATAGTGCCGCGCATTATTAAGAAAAGACGTTTCCCAAAAAGACAGACCGGCCGTATGCAAAATATCGGCACTGGGCACGCCGGCGGTGAGCAAATATTTGACCCGTGCCATTTTAAGTACCGGATATGAAATTTTGCCAAGTACGGCAACGGGTTCCTCTCCGCTGTTTAATAATTTGTCCGCCATAGCCAAGGCTTTCTTTTTGTTCATATTTTGCACAGCATTTGAAAGTTCAAACGGGTTTTCTTCTTTTGAAAATCCAACGCATACCAAAATGTCCTCTTTAGAAATATCTTTTTTGCTGCGCCCGGCGGTATACAGGGCCAGTTTTTCTATCTCTTGTGATAAAGCGTTTAAATCCCCGCCGACAATTTCACACAAGGTTTCCACGGCCTCATATCCTGCATTCATTCCCTGCGTTTGAAAACGTGCACTGACCCATAAGGAAAGTTCCTGTCGCTTTAATTCATCTAAATTAGCCATCTCGCCGTGTTCGGCTGCCAGGGCCGCCAGTGACTTTTCCGTTTTAAATTTCTTGTTATCGTTGTGCGTAAGAATTAACACCGTAGTTTCTAGTGGATTTTCTAAATAATGCAGCAGAGCCTCTTTTGAATTTTTGCGCAATTTCTCAATGCCAGTTAATATCACTAAGCGGCGTTCTGAAAAGACAGGTGCCGTGTTAGCTAGTGCTAGCACTTCGCCCATATCTGCTTGGTCGGCGGAAGAGGAAAAAATATTAAAATCATCCGGGTGAACTGCCGCTGTAATTTTACCGATTAATTCCTTCTTGCGGAACAAATCCTCCCCGGTTAGCAAATAAACCGGGGATATTTTTCCTTTTTCAAGTGTTTTGGCAATTTTATCAGCGGTGGATTTAGCCATATTATTGTGTGATGGTGGTGTACTCAGGGTTTTGCATTACCTTGCGTTTGTCCTCGCTCATCACAGAGCCAAACCCGTCTACCGTACGTTTCACAATATCCTTAGAAAGTTTCTGCCAAATCAGTTCCCGGGCCTGTTGCTCGGTTATTCCGCCGGGTAAGGTTGAGGCAGAATAAGTTTGTGTACCCAGGAAAGCCGGCTCACGCCAGACAGGCTGATTGGTGGTTTTATCTATCAGCACGATATCCAGCCATACGTCCATTTTGTAGACGGTTGGGATGAGCTGGCTGTCGTATTGGACAGGTACGTTTAAATAGCGGGTAATAGTCGTTACAATGACTCCTTCAGCGCCGTTATTTTCACTGACAATTTGGTACGTACCGTTTTTCAGAAATTCATCGTACAATTGCAAATATAGTTTATCTTCCATAGCAAAGATTTCCGTCTTGTTTAATATCGGGCGGATAGCTACTTTGCGGATGTGTTGTGGCATGATTTGCGCTTGCGGACGATAAAAAGATCCTTCGCTGCCACAAGCAGCCAAGCAAAGTGTGCAGCATATTGCAGCAAGTATTTTCTTCATAATTCTCCTATTTTTTGGGGGCTGCGATGAAATTCACAATGCGGCCCGGCACAATAATAACTTTTTTTACTTCGCAGCCGTCTAAATAGCGCTGGATTTTTTCGCTGTTACGAGCAGCTTGTTCCAGCTCTTCTTTAGAAGCGGTAGCGATTATTTTGATACGGTCACGCACTTTCCCGTTGACCTGTACGCCGATTTCAATCATTTCTTGGGCAATTAAACTATTGTCAGCAACGGGCCAGGGCTGTTTAACTAAAAAGTCCGGACGTCCGCTAGTTTGCCAAATTTCCTCTGTCAAGTGCGGGGCAAACGGATGCAAGAGTTTAAGAAAAGTATCAAACGTATCTTGATCCACGGCATCTAGTTTGCTGATTTCGTTAAACAGTACCATAAGAGCCGAAATAGCCGTATTGAAACGTAAGTTTTCAATATCGTCTGTCACTTTGGCAATAGTTTTATGCTTCAAAATTTCAATTTCCTTGGGATTGGTTGCTGTGGTTAATTTGACGCTTTCGTTCCAACCGGTAATGCGTTTTAAAAAGCGGCTAATTCCTTCAATGCCTTTCATATCCCAGGGCTTGCTAGCCTCAAACGGCCCCATAAACATTTCATACATACGGAAAGCATCGGCACCATAATCTTTTAAAATGTCGTCTGGATTAATGACATTCTTTTTGGATTTGGACATCTTTTCTACCATGGGGGATAATTCCTCTTTGGTAGTTTTTAAGAAGGCTTTACCGTCTTTGAAATCTATTTCCTCATAACCGTGATAGGCGCCTAATTTATCGCGGTACGAAAAAGCTAAAATCATTCCCTGGTGGCGCAATTTTTGAAACGGCTCTTTAGTGTGTACTACTCCCAAATCATACAGCACTTTGTGCCAAAAGCGCGCATACAGTAAATGCAGTACGGCGTGTTCTGCCCCGCCGATGTAGCAATCCACCGGGCCGTATGCTTTTTCAATTTCCGGGTCAATGAGAGCCTTATCGTTATGCGGGTCCATATAACGCAGATAATACCAACAAGAGCCTGCCCATTGGGGCATGGTGTTAGTTTCACGCAAGGCCGGACCGCCGCATTGTGGACATGTGGTATGCAACCATTCGGTTGCGTTTGCCAGTGGCGATTCACCTGTGCCGGACGGCTCAAAATTCTTCATTTCGGGCAGGCGCAACGGTAATTGCTCTTCCGGTAATGGCACTACACCGCATTTGTCACAATGCACGAGGGGGATAGGCTCACCCCAATAGCGTTGGCGGGCAAATACCCAATCACGTAACTTGTAGGTAGTTTTGGCATTACCCAGGCCCTTTTCGGTCAGCCACGCAATCATTTTGGCCTTGCTGTCTTGCACGTGCAGACCGTTTAAAAAGCCGGAATTAATCAGTTCACCGTCGCCCGTAAAAGCGGCATCGGCCACGCCCTGTTCGCTTTTGATAACTTCAATGATTTCCAAACCAAATTTTTTGGCAAAGGCATAGTCGCGCTCATCGTGTGCGGGTACGGCCATAATCGCGCCCGTACCGTAACCCATCAGCACATAATCAGACGTCCATACTGGGATTTTTTTGCCGTTGACGGGATTAATGGCATAAGCACCGGTAAACACACCTGTTTTATCCTTATTCAAGTCAGCGCGCTCCAAATCGCTCTTGTTAGCGGCGGCGGCCTGATAATTTTTGACTGCTTCTTTTTGTGCGTCGGTTACGATATGAGCCAAGGCCGGATGTTCCGGCGACACGACCATATAGGTCGCTCCGAACAGCGTATCGGGACGAGTAGTAAAAACGGTTAATTTTTCATTACTGCCATCCAGCCCAAACGTTACCTCTGCCCCTTGGCTCTTGCCAATCCAGTTTTTTTGCATTAGGAGCGTACTTTCAGGCCAATCTAGCCCGTCTAAATCTTGCAAAAGGCGTTCGGCATAGGTGGTAATTTTCAAAATCCATTGGCGCAGCATTTTGCGTTCAATCGGGTGGCCGCAGCGCTCGCATTTACCGTTAAACACTTCTTCATTGGCAAGCCCGGTTTTACACGACGGACACCAGTTTATAGGCACGGTGGATTCATAGGCAAGACCTTTTTTGAACAGTTGCAAGAAAATCCATTGGGTCCATTTGTAATAATCCGGGTCGGTGGTATTGATTTCGCGGTTCCAATCGTACGCTAGCCCAAGAGATTTAATTTGACGGCGGAAATTGTCTATGTTTTTTTGAGTAGTGATAGCCGGGTGAATCCCGGTGGCAATGGCGTAGTTTTCGGCGGGCAAACCGAAGGCGTCCCAGCCCATGGGATGCAGCACATCAAACCCACTCATTAGTTTATAGCGCGTTAAAATATCGGATGCGGTATAACCTTCCGGATGGCCTACGTGCAGACCCGCACCTGACGGATACGGAAACATATCTAAACAATAAAACTTTTTGTCTTTTGGCAGACGGGGGCTGGCAAAAAGATTTTCCTTTTCCCAGCGGGCTTGTTGCTTTTTATCAATCTCTTGAAAATTATCAATACTCATACATTTTATTTTAACATTTTGGGGATAAAATAGGGGGAAAAGTCCGTATAATTTGTTATAATAGGCCTATGAAAAGAGCTTTTACGTTGCTTGAAATGCTGGTAGTGGTGCTGATAATCGGCATTTTGGCGGCAGTTTCGTATCCGCAATACCGCGTGGCCGTGTGGCGTGCGCGGGTAGCCAAGTTGCTGCCGTTGGGGCGCAACATCGCACAGCAAGTCCAATTGTTTTATGACGTTAATGGCTACTACCCGACCAATGCGCAATTGAAAGAGTTGATTCCGGATCGCTTTCAATATAAAAGCTACTTTTCAGAAGAATTGCAGGAACAATGGGCTTGGTACGAAAATGGCAACTTGGGCATCCATTGTGCCGATGGATCGACGGAGCCTACGAATTGCCGTTTTGTGAGTCTTTCGCTCAAGGAAAAAGGTTGGTCTTCACCTTTTATACTTTTCTTCAATGCAAAAGTAGATCCTACCGGAAATAATTTAGAGCGACATTCCATGTTGTGCGGGGGAATATTTATACCGACGGAATCTTTTGCTACAGTATCCCATCAAATTTGCCGCAGTTTAGGTGGAAAGCCCACTTCAAACGATTCTTTCTTTTACTACATAGACTAACGTTCCATAGGTGCAGCCTGGCGGTAGTAGTGTAAGTTGGGGGCACCTTTTCTGTATATATTTTTTGCTTTTTTTCGCCGGAAAAAGGCAAGAAGTGCAGTTTCCTCTTGACTCGTTTTTTTTTTTTGGTACGATATGGGGGTAGGTGGTTATTTTTTAAATGTCGCCCTGAAAGGTTTTTGTTCAGGACCTCAGCCTTAAAAAGAGGTTGAGGTGCTGAGCAGAAGCAACTCAGTACGACAAAGAAAGGAGAAAATATTATGAATAAAAAAGAAATAAAAAAGGGTCGTCATCCCCGAATGTTTTTATCGGGGATCTCCCTTATTGGTGATATGAATAAGGGAAAATCCTTGTTTATACACAGCACAAAAGCGGGAGATTCCCGACAGCGACTCTCGGGAATGACGACTCTGTTTAATAATGGTTTTACACTTATAGAATTATTAGTAGTCGTATTAATCATCGGTGTACTGACCGCGATTGCCCTGCCGCAATATCAGAAATCTGTACGACTAGCTCGTTTGGCAGAGTTTGCTTCTTTGATTAAACCTGTTCAGCAAGCTATTGAGGTCTATATTTTGGAAAATGGATTTCCGACAAATAAAAATGTCATGTTTGTAGGTAGCAGTAATAGCGGGGCATTAAGCATAGAAATACCGGGTGTGCCTTGTACGGCAGGGGCAAATTGTTTAAAAAATATAGGAGCGTATGATATTGGTTGTTCTTTTAGAAAATTTTGTGGGATTACACTACGAACTCAATATAAGGAAGATGGTACTACAGGAAATACTTGGCTGAATGGAGGCAGCATTGGCTTGGTATATTTAGCAGATAAACCGGAATGGGCTTTGGGAGTCGTACCGGAAGATATAAGTGCCCGTAAATTAGTATGTCAGTGGTGGCGTGGAAAAATTGTAGATGCCACAGATACAAATGCTGAATTTCATGCCAAAACAGATTGTTCTGCTGTTGGTATTGAATAAACTAAAACTCCCCATTTTTTAATGGGGAGTTTTTCTGTAAATAAGTTTTACTTTATCTTATAAAACTTAGCGATAATGTCCCATGCTTCACGGGCACTGTCTACCAATTGGAACACTTTAGTATCATCGGGGTTAATCACTCCGTAGTCTGCCAACGCCTGGGTGTTTATAACCTTGCTCCAAAATTCCTTGCCCACTAAAATAATGGGGATACGTTCTTTTTTACCTGTCTGTACGAGTGTTAAAATTTCAAACATTTCGTCAAACGTGCCAAATCCGCCCGGTAAAATCACCACGGCTTTAGAACGCATCACTAAGTGCATTTTGCGGATAGAAAAATAGTGGAACAAAAAAGCCATATTCGGCGTAATGTACGGGTTAGGCTCTTGCTCGTGCGGCAAGGTAATGTTCATGCCGATACTCACCCCGCCGTTTTCGTACGCGCCGCGATTGGCCGCTTCCATGAGTCCCGGCCCGCCGCCTGTTACGACGGCAAAACGTTTTTTACTTTTGGTGACAATTAATTTGCCTAGTTCGCGTCCCATATCATAATACTTGGACAAAGACAGCAAACCTTCTGCTGCATGAACGGCTTCTTGTAACTTTTTGTTATGCGGCTTTTTAGCAAGTTCTTTTTTGGCTTGTGCCAGGCGGGCTTTTGCTTCTTTCTCCGGACGGACGCGCGCACTGCCGAAACAGACAATTGTTTCATTGATATTTTTAGCCAGTAAATACAAATCGGGTTTCAAAAGCTCTAATTGCACCCGCACCGAACGCAACGGCGGTCTGTTGAGTAATTCAACATCTTCATAAGCCCGTTTGTACGAGTCGGTATGAGATAAATCTTCAGCCAGTCTGTTTCTCATTTCCTTTTTTATCATTGTTTGCTCCAATCTTTTATTTTTTCGGCCATTTTTTGCGGTGTAAGGCCCAATTGCTCTTGCAAAAGGCCAACTTTACCATGTTCTACAAATTCATCCGGCAAGCCTAAACGTAACAGTTTAAATGGTTTTTTCTGCACGGTAATATATTCGGCTATTGCCGAGCCAAAACCGCCGCACAAAGCATTGTCTTCCACACTTACAAGGCGGGGGGAGTTTGTAAGTGCTTCGTCTAAAATATGAGTATCCAATGGTTTGACAAAGCGCATATTAATCACGCCTGCTTCAATGCCTTTTTCTTTGAGCAGCGCGGAGGTTTCCAAAGCCGGGTGCACCATATTGCCGATAGCAGCGATTGTCAAATCTTTGCCTTTTTTAAGCCATACACCCTTGCCGATAGGTAAATCTTTTAGTTCTTCGTCTACGGGTACATTGAAACCCGCTCCGCGCGGATAGCGCAGTACAAAGGGTTTATTGCTGTCTAATGCGGTTTTTAAGAGGTGTCCGAGTTCGTTTTCATCAGCGGGAGCGGAAATAATTACATTAGGTGTGCTGCGCAGGAAACTCAAATCAAACGCGCCGTGATGCGTTGGGCCGTCCTCGCCCACCAAACCTGCACGGTCCAATGCAAATACGACGGGCAAATCCTGCAAAGCGATATCGTGCACCAATTGGTCAAAACAGCGCTGCATAAAGGAGGAATAAACCGCGACTACGGGCTTTAAGCCCTCGGCGGCCAGTCCCGCGGCAAAGGTGGCGGCGTGTTCCTCGGCAATGCCTACGTCAAAAAACCGCTCCGGAAATTCTGCACGGAACGCTGCCAGCCCTGTACCTTCCGGCATAGCGGCGGTAATGGCATTAATTTTTTTGTCTATTTTGGCCAGTTTTACAATAGCGTCGGAAAATGCCTTAGTAAAGGTAATGCGGTCGCTTTTTCCAATGGTGTCGCCAGTATCTGCGTCGAATATACCGATACCGTGAAATTTGGTTGGTTTTTCTTCGGCGGGGGGATAGCCTTTGCCCTTTTTGGTAACCACGTGCAACAGTACCGGGCCTTTTACTTCTTTGACGCTTTGCAGTACATCAATCATTGCGTCAATGTCATTTCCATTGACGGGACCAAAATAACGGAAACCCATTTCCTCAAAAATCGTTCCCGGAAATAAAATCGCACGGGCGCGTTTAGCCAGTTTGGCGGCATTATTGCCCACATCATCAAAGCGTTTTAAAAAATTGGTTGCTTTTTCCTCGGCGAGTTGGACATATTTTTTAGTGAGCAAAGTAGTCAATACTTTTCCCAGTTGTCCCACACGCTGGGAAATAAACATCTGATTGTCATTTAAAATGACGAGCATATCGGTTGCCAGCAGACCTGCATTTTGCATGGCTTCATAGGCCATACCACCCGTAAGTGCACCGTCAGCCACGAGCGCGATAACTTTGGAATCGGATTTCTTTTGGTCACGAGCAATTGCCATACCCAGCGCCGCAGACAGGGCCGTACTTGCGTGCCCCACTCCGAAGGTATCGTATTTGCTTTCACTTCGTTTGGGAAAACCGCTCAATCCGCCCTTAGTACGTATCGTGCGGAATTTGCCTTGCCGTCCGGTGAGCAATTTGTGTGCATACGATTGATGCCCTGTGTCAAAAACGATTTTATCTTTGGGCGTGTCAAACACATAATGCAAGGCCGTAATAATTTCCACTGCACCTAAACTGGACCCCAAATGTCCGCCGTTTTTGCTGGTGGTGTGGATAATTTCCTGGCGGATTTCCTCACACAACTGTGGCAAAAGCTCGCGCTTAATGTTGCGCAAATCGGACGGATTTTTGACGGTGGGCAATACTTTCATGGTTGCTCCTTAATACGTGCGGGTTTTGAAAAATTCTGCCATTGCATATAGCGGGGCCAAATTTTTGCGCTTGACGTTTTTAAGTGCGTCTAACGATTTTTGCGCCTTGGCAATTAAAAGTTGAGCGTGTTTGCGGCTGCCTTCTAAACCAAACAGGCTGACAAAGGTTAATTTGCCGTTTTCGGTGTCGCTGTTAGATTTGCCCAGTTGTTTGGCGGTGGCAGTCACGTCTAAAATATCATCTACAATTTGGAACACTAGGCCGATACAATCGGCATACTGTTGAATATGTTTAAGGTCTGCTCCTTTGGCTCCGGCCAAGAGAGCCCCGGTTTCCACGCTAGCACGGATGAGCGCGCCGGTTTTGTTAGCATGAATGTAGCGCAGCACATTCTCCGGCGTGGTTTCTTTAACGGTCGGTGGTAAAAGGAAATAGTGCATATTTTTGCCCGCCAATTTTTTAGAAGATTTTTTTAATTTTTCTGCACGTTGGCTGTGCGCTTCCTGGGTACCCATACCTTCGGCATATACGTCGGCGGTTTGGCCGCCCACCATGCCGGAGGCACCCGCGCGGTGCGCAAAGTTTTGCAAGGCTGAAAGTGTGTTGGAGGCGCCGATAGCTTTTACTTTTCCGTTTTGTGCAAACACTTCAAATACATAGGTCAGCAGTGCATCTCCGGCGAGTAAGGCCAAATCGTCGCCGAACACCTTGTGATTGGTGGGCTTGCCGCGACGCAAATCGTCATTATCCATACAGGGCAAATCGTCATGGATGAGTGAATAAGTGTGCAGCATTTCTAAGGCACACGCGGCCGGCATTACATCCGTGGCTTTTTTGCCAAATGCCTCGGCGGTAGCCATAGCCAAAATCGGGCGCACGCGTTTGCCACCCGCCTGCAAAGAATAATTCATGGAATCAGTTAAAATTTTAGGCGCATTGGGAATTTTGGCGATATATTTTGCCAAGTTTTTCTCCACCAATTTCGCGCGCTCTTTCAGGTAAGTATCAAAATTAGTCATAAAGTTCCCCTTAAAGGTATATATCCTCATTATACCTTATATAGGAGATTAACAGGGAAAGAAATCGTGTTTGGCAAGGTGGTTTGGAGAAAAAGAATAGCCGGGGTATCAGGATCAGGAGGTGAAATATTATTTTGGTAATATAAAACCCCCGCTTGTTAGCGGGGGTTGCACTCTTTCTAAAACATTTATAGCAACTTGGAGGCCATATCAGCCAAGCGGCTGCGTTCGGTCTTGGTAAACGTAATGTGCCCGTAAGACGGCTGGCCCTTTAAGCGGTCCACAATGTACGTCAGGCCGTTGGATTCCACATCTAAATACGGTGTATCAATTTGATACGGGTCGCCCGTGACAATAATTTTGGTACCTTCGCCCGCGCGGGTTAAAATGGTTTTCATTTCGTGCGGGGTAAGGTTTTGGGCATCGTCCACAATCATATATTGCCCCGGCAAAGAGCGTCCGCGCATATGTGTAACGGAGGCAATTTCAATTTTGCCGCTGTCTAGCAAATAATGCGCTTTTTCCTCGCCCTCTTCTGGGTTTTTGCGGTCTGCCAGGAAGGCTAAATTGTCATAAATTGCACCCATCCAGGCATCTAATTTTTCCTCTTTTGTACCGGGTAGAAACCCCAAATCCTTTCCGACCGGAACAATGGAGCGGCACACTACCATACGGCGGTATGCGTTTTCGTCCATAGTGCGCTGCAGGCCGGTAGCCAGCGTAATAAGCGTTTTACCTGTGCCCGCTGTACCGACGAGCGTAACAATATCCAAACTGTCATCTAATAACAGCTCCATCGCAAAACGCTGCTCCTTGTTAAGCGGCTTAATACCCCACGCCACCGGTTCTTGCGAGGAAAGCGGTTTGAGCACGCTTTGCCCGTTGTTTGACACGCGGCCGATAGCCGATTGTTTGCCACCGCCCTGCGCTTTCAAAATTAGAAACTGGTTTGGAAAATACGTATCCTTGGGCAATACTAATTTTTTATCGTGGTAAAAACTATCAATTTGCTCAGCGGGTACTTCCATTTCTGCTACACCGGTATATAATTCATCTAAATTGACCTTATCAGTAGTGTAGTCCTGAGCGGATAGTCCTAAGGCCTCGGCTTTCAGACGCATATTAATATCTTTGGTAACTAATATAACCGGGCTTTGGTTCTTTTTATAAGAACCTTCTTTTTTGGCCATGGTGTAGGCAATGTTTAAAATAGAGTTGTCCGCTTTATCCAGCGAGAATACCTGCGGTAAAGAGCTGGGTTTATTCAGTTCAATTTTCAGCAAGCCACCTTTAGATATCTTTACCCCTTCGTTTAAGCGGCCTTTTTCACGCAGGGCATCCAGTGCGCGCGAAACCATACGGGCATTCTTTCCGCGGGTATCTCCCTCGTTTTTAAAACGGTCCAGTTCTTCAATAACCACCATGGGGATAACAATATCGTTATCCTCAAAAGCATAGATAGAATTTACGTCGTGCAGCAGGACATTGGTGTCTAAAATAAATGTTTTTTTCATAAAATCTCCTCGGTGCTCCCGTAAGGGCAGATACTTATAGTATAAGGTTTGTAAGCGTTTTTAGCAAGTGTTTTTTAGTTTGGCGTGTCAAAAAAGCCCATTAATTGCTATAACATATATATGAAATATCTTTGCATCCATGGACATTTTTACCAACCCCCGCGCGAAAATGCCTGGCTGGAAGCTATTGAACGCCAGGACAGTGCGGCGCCTTACCACGATTGGAATGAGCGTATTGCAGCCGAATGTTACGGGCCGAATGCTTTAGCGCGCGTGCTGAACGATAAAAACGAATTAATCAAATTAGTGGATAACTATGCCCATATTAGTTTTAATTTCGGGCCAACGCTTTTATCCTGGATGCAGGAACATACGCCGGAGATTTACCAAGCCGTGTTGGAAGCGGATAAACAAAGCCGTAAAAATTTTGGCGGCCACGGTTCCGCTATTGCACAGGTATATAACCACATCATTATGCCGCTGGCCAATGCACGCGATAAAGAAACGCAGGTGCGTTGGGGTTTATATGATTTTAAAACGCGTTTTGGCCGCGCACCGGAAGCGATGTGGCTGGCCGAAACTGCGTGTGATACCGAAACGTTGGAAGTACTTGCCACGCACGGTATGAAATATGTCATTTTGGCTCCGGGCCAATGTGCACGTATTCGCAAAATAGGCGAGAGCGCGTGGACCGATACGTCCGGCGCGCGTGTGGACCCTAAACGTGCTTACCGTTGCAATTTGCCGTCCGGAAAACAGATTGCTTTGTTTTTTTACGACGGTCCGGTCTCACAAGGGATTGCTTTTTCCGATACGCTTAAAAGCGGCCAAAATTTTGCGCACCGCTTGTTAAATACTTACTCTGCTAATGAGCAAACGCAACTGGTACATATTGCAACGGATGGGGAAACATACGGACATCACCAAAAATTTGCTGATATGGCGCTGGCTTCCTGTTTGGAATATATAGCGGGATTACCGGAGGTGCAGTTGACCGTTTATGGGGAATTTTTAGAGAAATATCCGCCACAATATGAAGCGCAGATTTTTGAAAATACTTCCTGGAGCTGTTTTCACGGGGTGGAGCGTTGGCGCAGTAATTGCGGATGCAATTCGGGCCGGCCGGGTTGGCACCAAAAATGGCGCGCTCCGCTGCGTGCAGCCTTGGATTTCACGCGTGAGGAACTGATTAAAACCTTTGAAAAAAAAGGCTGCGAATATTTTAAAGATCCGTGGGCGGCGCGTAATGATTATATTGAGCTGATTTTAGACCGCAGTTTAGATGCCCAGCACCGTTTCTTTTTGCGCCACGCTACTGAAAAAGCTTGGCAGGACCGTCCGACGGCGCTGATGCTGTTGGAAATGCAGCGTGCAGCTTTGCTGATGTACACTAGCTGCGGGTGGTTTTTTGATGAAATCAGCGGAATTGAAACTGTGCAAATTTTGCAATATGCGGCGCGGGCCTTGGAATTAAACCGTCGGGTAGGAGGAAGGGATATAGAACCGCAGTTTGTGCATATGTTGGCCGAGGCGCCGAGTAATATTAAGGAGTTAAAACATGGGGCCGCCGTATATGAACGTTATGTGAAACCGTCCTCTGTTCCGATAGAAAAGATGGCCGCGCAAATTGCACTGCAGCAGGCCTTTTCGCACGCCAAGCAAACTCCGCCGACGTATTGCTGTGAGGTAAGTGCTTGCACACACAACCGCACGGAAAGCAAAACTGTTGGTGTATATACAGGCCGTATACATTTGAAAAACCGTATTACATTAGAAGAGGCAGATTTGGTATTTGCTGTCGGGTATACACGCCATACTTTTCAAATTACGTGCGCAGCAGAACGTGCAGACCGGGTGGCTGCCGAGCAAGTATTTGCTTCGTTGAAGCAGATAGCTGCCACTTCCGGTGCCGACCGCTTACACGAAGCGATTGCACAAGCCTTTACGCATACATATTCCTTTCATTCTTTATTTGCTGATGTGCGTCATAATGTACTGGCCGGATTGTTGGCTCGTATGGAGCAGGCCACGGCGACGGATTTTGACCGGATTTTTGAACGGCAATATCCGGCGGTGCGGGGGCTGAAGCACATCGGTGCGCCACTGCCTGCTGCGTTTACGGCGGTAGCGGATTTTGTGTTGACTGATGATTTGCGTGCGGAGCTGGAGCAGCCGGAAGTAGATATTAATGCACTAGAGGAACTTATGGAGGATGTCCGTTCGCTGGGATTGACGTTGGATCCACGCAAAATTTCGCCAGTAATTCAGAAACGGCTGCTCTCTTATGCGCGCGCCTTTGAACAGGATCCGACCCAATTAAACGTAGCAGTTAAACTGGTGGAGTTTATCAATTATATGGAGATTTTTGGTTTTACTCCGGACTATACGCACGCGCAGTTGCTGGTGTATCAGGGATTGAATAAACTGCCTTCGGAAAAACGTGGGAAAAGCATTTTAAAAGCCTTGGCACGCAAACTCAAAATTGCTTTGTAAAGGTTCTGTTTCCACGAGGGATAAAGTGCTGGTTGTGTTTTAAATAAACTTAGCAGTCTGCTGGTTTTATGCGCAATTGTATCAGATTTGCTACACTAATGGTATGACGAAAGGCGATACCTTCTTACGTATGCACCGTCCGCTATGCGTGGCCTATGAAACGCTGCGGTGGCTGGGGCATAAGACGTTAGGACTCGGTAACGGTCCGACGCCAGTGTGGTACAGCTTTGGTAAAAAGCCTGTCTCCGGCGCGCGTGAAAGCTTGCCGATAAATTCCGCGTGGTACCGTATTTCCCGTCCGCTCTACCGCCGGGAACACGTCTATTATAACATAGAGAATGCGTGCGCGGTTAATCCGCAAATCAAAGGTATTGCACTGGTTTTTTTTATGGGCATTGGCGATTATTTGTATACCACGCCCATGCTGCAGGCACTTAAACAAAAATATCCGCAGCTGCCTTTTTACGGGTATGTCGGCGCGCAATTTGACCGCAATAATTCGCCGCTGGTGGGCAAGTTATTAGAGGAAAATCCTGCCTTTGAAAAAGTATTTTATTTTAACGGATTACGTCATCCGTTTATTTGGAAAAATTATGATTATTCCGATGCGTTGAAAAACATTCCGGAAAATTTTTTAGTAATGCCCGTATATTATGATTACGGAGTGCATATTGAACACCGCGTAAAAAGTTTATTTGATACATTTAATTTGCCCGTGCCTGCGCAAACACCCGCGCCCAAAATGTATTTTCCAAAAATACCTGCTCCGGCAGTGGCGGCCTATTTGGATGAAATTTCCGCCAAAGCAGTGGGGAAAAAAGGCTTGGTGTTTTTGCAATTAGATTCACGCGGATCTAATTATGTCTATCCGCATATTAAAGAACTAGCAGAGCAACTGATAGAGGAGGGGTATTTGGTGCTCAGCGTGACCAAGGGCGGCCCGTTGGCAAATGTTGCTTATGTAGAAATTGATATCAAAAAACTGGCTATTAATGAGACGTGGCATTTGCTCTCGCTGCTGAAAGAAAAATTTACACTTTATGTAATTGCTGTCAATTCTGTGTTTTGGGCGGCTTCGGCGGGATTAGGGCTGCCAAATTTGGGTTTGCAGCATTGGATAGATAAAAAAGTACACAATTTGTGGTACCCGAATATTGAGGTTGTTACCAATCATTTTTATCCGCATTTGCCGCGTGAAAAACAAATTATGGCTTCGGCGGAAAGTTATACACGCCACAATAAAAAAATCATTGACTATAAACCGGATTGGATTGTCAAATGGTTTAAAGAAAAATTTGCCCGCTGAGCAAAGTTTCTCTTACTTTTAATCTAGATGTTTGATGCGCTTTGCATACCGCGCCGCAAGCGCGGCATTATAGGTATCGTTTCCGGCGGCATTACTGCTTTTATAGACGGGCGGAGGCAACCCCTGCGCGGCCAAAAGTACCGCTGCCTGATATAAAATTTCATGTAGCACTGCCGCAAAAGCTATAGTGGAAATCGGGGCTAATTCCAACTCATCTAATGTCAGACACGTTTCGTTTTTGTTTGCACAATTATCAACCACTAGGTCCGCTACGTCTTTAAGCAGTTTGCCGCAGGAGTGCCGGCTTTTGCTTTGTGCGTGGGCAGCTGCGGCGGTAAAGGCAATTGTAAACAGGCCTTTCTTTTTGGCTTCCAGCACAGTCTCAATTCCCGCCGGGTTTCTGCCGGAATTAGAAAATACCAACAACACATCGCCCGGGCGCAAGTCGTATCGCGAAAGCAGCCGGGGCACATATCCTTCCTGGCGTTCTAACTCTGTTCCCGTATGTGCACCGTGCTGAAACATCAGCCCCGGGTCTAAAATAGCATCCACTGCGGCAAAGCATCCGCTGCGATGAAAGGGTTCTAAGGCGGCACTGCCACTATGTCCGCAGCCAAAGGTGTGCAAGATGCCACCGTTTTTAAGACAGGTTGCAATTTCGCGGGCAGCGCGGTCTAAAGCAGACTGCTGGGTTCGTTCCAGCCGTGCAAGCAATTTCACGATTTCTTGAAAATATGGATTTTTTAACGTATGTTCCATGACTTTATTATAGCAAAACAGACAAGTAACGACGGATCTGCTTAATTGAATTTTTCGCCGGAAAAATAAAAAAAGTGAAAGTGGGCCTTGACTTGTTTTTTTTTTTTGGTACACTTTTCTTATACCTGAATGAAAAAAGGAGGGAAGTGTATGAAAAGTCGTGCATTTACGCTTATAGAGCTGTTAGTCGTTGTTTTAATTATCGGTATACTAGCTGCAGTGGCACTGCCGCAATACCAAAAAGCAGTACTAAAAACACATTTTGCTTCACTGAAAGTACTTACCCGTGCCATTGCCGATGCGGAGGAGGCCTATTATTTGGCGAATGGTGAATATACGACCGAGTGGGATAACTTAGATATACATACGCCACCCTATATAGAGGAATTCACACAAGGTACAGGAAAAAGGCGTTCCTTTTCTTGGGGGAGTTGTGCCTTATGGGGAGCAGATGGCGGCAGTGTCGGTTGCCGGTATAAGGAGCAATTAGATTTTGGTATCCGGTATAAGAACAGAGAAAATCCGACCAATCCAAAAGAGTATATATGTACCGCTTATAATACGGATTTGACCTCGGCTGAGAACGAAATTTGTAAGGCCGAAAGTGGCAAGAGCGAACCGGATGAAATAGGCGGTAGTTATACGTATTGGTTTTATTAAGGAGCCTTGCCGGAAGCAGGAGCCTCGTTTTCCAATGGCCCGCCAAACGCAAAGTCATACACCACATCAGCGAAAAAATTAACCTGCTCCTGATAATCCGTTTCGGAAATATATTCATCGGAAGTGTGGGCGGAAGCTGTTTCCTCCTCTGTGTTCATTGCAGGGCCTAAACCGTACGTAATAACACCCAAGCGACGTAAAAATTCACTGTCACCCGAAGCAGGACTCAGCCCTGGCACGGCCGCTGCTCCCGGCCAGGTGCGTTCTGTAACGGCAGTAATGGAGGCGAACAATTCATCCTTTCCGTCCATCGGTTTGGGGAAGGGCAGTTGCGGCCGTTCCAGAATTTCTATAGAAATCCCTTGCTCGTCTGCCAAAAAGGTTTTAATTTCCTCTACAAACTTATCCGGGTCTGTGCCGGGCAGCAAGCGCGCATTGAGTAGTACAGAGGCTTCTGCCGCTGAGGCACCCGTATCTGTACCCGACGAAATATTTACCGGGTTTAAAGTATCCTTGAGCTGTGCGCGAAATACCGGGTCTTGTGCAATAATGTCGGCCGCCATTTGCTGTTGGGGCTGCTTGCCGTATAAAAGCAGCGCAATGGTGGTTTGTGCGTCTTCGTCTTGCAACGGCGCCAAGCGAGTAAAGAAATTGCGGGTGGTGTCTGTTAACCGCGCAGCCGGGTCAAACTGTTCCAATTTAGAAAGTGCCTGGGACAAACGGTACACGGAATTTTCCTGTACAGGCAGTGAGGCGTGCAGCGCCTCTCCGGTGGCCGTGAGTTTCATATCCATATACATTTTAGTGCCGGCCTCGGCAAATACCAACGGTAAATTTTGCGGGGTATTTTTAATAATGCCGCCACCCTCATTGAGTGCGTAGCCGGGTGCAATTTTATCCCAATGCGTTTCGCCCAGCCACTTAAGCCCGGTATCGCTGCCGGACTCTTCGCCCGACGTAACCAAAAAGATAATGTCGCGCTTGGGCACGCGTCCGCTGTCCTTTAAACTGGTAAATAAAGCCAGGTGCATCGCGGTATAATTTTTGGCATCGGTCACACCCAAACCGTAAATTTTTCCATCGCGCAGTGTGGCTTTATACGGCGGAACGGACCAATTGTCCGCCGCGGGTGCTGTGTCTAAATGGGAAATAAGCAGCAGTGGTTTTGCTGCCGGGTCGCTGCCTTTGATGCGCGCCAACACATTGGCGGCTCCTTTGCGCGGCGACAGAAATTCCCAATCAATTTGATGTTTGTCTAACTCTCGGTAAATGTAGCGTGCCGCGGCGGTTTCGTTGGGCTCGGGTTGCGAAGTGTCAATATTAAGTAAATTAATCAAATGCTGTTTGGCTTGCGTGTACAAAGGTTCCTCAGATGCCTCCTGCGCACGCAACAGCGGAAGCGCGAGCAGCCCGAGCACGGCCAGTGCGGTATATTTTTTTATAAGGTCCATGTGAGCTTGTCTCCTGCGTGCAGCGAATGTTTGCGAATAGTCCCAGCGGCGGCTTCTAATACATATTGCCCATGGCCACGCACTACAGGCACCTGTGCGTCTGGCGTGTAGGTGTAGGTGTGCGGCACTTGCGGGTATAACTGTGTAATTTTACCGTCGGTCGATAAAAAAATAATATCCAAATCAATTAAGGTATTTTTCATCCAAAAATAATGTTCGTCTGCGCGGTCAAACACAAATAACATTCCCTCATCTGCGGGTAAATTTTTAACAAACATAAGTCCTTTTTCTGTTTTAGCAGGGGTGTCGGCCACGCGCGCGTGAATAACAAATCCGTCCGGTAACGTGACATTTGTGTGTGCATAAAACTCACACGCACTAAAAAACATCACACCCAACAACAAACCGAGCCATTTTTTCATATATATAAGTATAGCAAAAAACCACTTGCTGCGCAGTGGTTGCGCAATGGGCATTTGCTTGCGCAAAAATACCCCTTGACATGGCGTTTTTTTTTGGTAAATTAAAAGCCGTGGGGCTGCAAAAGGTCGTTTAAAACCTCCTACAGTTAACTTTTGCGGTCCCACACAAAAAAGGGTTTATAAACCCGAGGAGATTAGTATGATAAACAAAAAACAAGGTTTCACCTTGATTGAATTGCTGGTAGTGGTACTCATTATCGGCATCTTGGCCGCGATGGCCTTGCCCGCTTATTTTAAAGCGGTAGAACGCTCCCGCATTGCGGAAGCAGATACGTTGTTAGGGAACATTGCCCAAGCACAACAGAGACGCTACATGAAAACCAATACCTATACTACCAAGTATAGC
>JAZNWO010000059.1:0-19845 GCA_045593365.1 Candidatus Avelusimicrobium sp. | reverse complement strand
TGCCGCGGTTTTGATGAGTTACAAAAAAAGGTCTGTCTTAGCCTGGGGGGCACTTACGTCAATGATGGCAGTACTTATACGGATTATTTTTTACCATAGTCTAATTCGTAGGAAAACCCCGGACGAAAATCCGGGGTTTTTAGTGGTATTATCCATTTATTTGCACAAAATGCTACTGCATACATTTTTTAATGGTGGCCGCCAAACGCTTAATCCCCTGTTCCATTTGCTCAAAACTGGAATAAGAAAAATTCAAGCGCAAATCATTTCGCTTGGCATCGCGCGGCGGATAAAAATCCACCCCCGCCACATAGGCCACCTTTTGCGCAATTGCCTGCTGCAGCATTTTCTGCGTGTCAATTTTTTCCGGCACACTGACCCACAGAAATAATCCCCCTTCCGGGCGGGTCCATTTAACTCCCTGCGGCATATATTCGGCCAGCAACTTCAACATATAATCCCGTTTTTTGCCATAGGACTTTACCTCTTCGTCAATATGCTCTTGCAGTTTGCCTGCTTTTAAATAAGCAGCCGTCGCCAACTGCAATACAGGAGAGGAACATAAATCCATTGCTTGCTTTAAAATAACAAATTTCTGTATTACTTCCGCCGGAGCTAATACATATCCCAAGCGAAATCCCGGCACAAAAATCTTGGAGAAAGTAAACAGCGTGATAACATTTCCGCGCCCTTGGTCTAACTTATAAAAAGTCTGAGGAGCAGTTCCTTCAAACCGTATTTGACGGTAAGGCGAATCCTCTACAATAAAGGTTTGGTACTTTTCCGCTAATTTCAAAATTGCCAAACGGCGGTCTTGCGGAATAGTAGTTCCCGTCGGATTTTGAAAATCCGGCACTAAATAAATAAACTTACATGGTTTACCCGCTGCTTGTAATTGCTGCAAACATTTTTCCACGCCGGCCACGGTCACACCGAAATCATCGCTTTCGGCTCCGTATATATCCGCTCCGGCTGCTTCAAAAGCTTGCAGCGCTCCCAAATACGTAGGAGAAGCGGTAATAATGGCATCCCCGCGGTCAAGGAAAATCCGTGCGCACATATCTAAAGCCTGTTGGGAAGCGGAAACTACTAACAATTGCTGCGGTGTAGCTTGTATCTGTTCCGTCTCTTTGAGTAAACGGACCAGTTCCTCCTTCAAACAAGCTTGCCCTTCCGTTGTACCGTACTGTAAAGAAGCTTTTGGATTTTGTAGCACAACTTCTTGCAAAATTTGGGCCACTTCCCGGCTGGGAAATAACTCTGGGTCCGGCAATCCTCCCGCAAAAGAAATAATGTCCGGTTGGGCAATCACCTTTAACAATTCACGGATAGCTGAAGCTTTTACGCTATTTGCCGTTTTGGAATATAAGATATCGTACTGGGTCATACCTGATCCTCGGGCCGCCTATACGGTGTTTGCTGCCCATACATATTTTTGTACCACTGTTTGGCTGTTTTACGGAGAGAAACAGGACTGAGAAGTCCATAGACTCTATGGGTTTCCCGTTCCAAAAACATTTGTTGTCTGTACGGCAATATCATTCCCTGGCCTTTTACTCTGCCGTTTCGTTAGGCAAAACCTCTTGGTCTGTAACCGGGGCTGTCGCGTTGTCAGACAATACATTCCCTTGCCCGTCAACTACAGTTTTTTGCACCACCACTGTGCGGGCCGGTTTTTTACTACCCTTATGGGAAACAGCACTTTGAATATAGGTAGAAGTACTTACTTGTTCTTCATACGGGGCCACCTGATCATACCCGTCGTTGGTGATGGTCAGATTATCAAATTCCTGGTCTAAGATTTGATATTTGGAATACTGGTCTGTTAAGGCAGCATCTGTTTTTGTCTGTTGCGTAGAGGTACAACCAGCTATCAACATTCCAAAGCACACACACACACAAAGTTTTTTCATAACCTGTCTCCTTGTGAATAACATTATAGAACACCTATATTGTATAAATTATATCCGGCTGGGTGCTAGTATTTTTCGTACTATTCAGTTTGCAAAACCCAAATGTGATATAATATGAAATTGCGTTACAACTTGCATCCAAACGGAGTGGTATATGGAAAATTTACTGCATATAATAGACAGTTTAAACAATTTCATTTGGGGTCCCCCCATGATTTTGCTAGTCTTTAGCATGGGGATTTACTTTACCTTCAGATTGGGTTTCCTCCAAAAATACCTTTGGCAGGCCGTCAAGTTGTCCGTACGAGGTGATGCGGGGGCCGGCACTGTGAGCAGTTTTGGTTCCTTGGCTATGATGATAGGAGCCACTGTCGGAACAGGCAGCATTTTAGGGGTGACAACGGCTATTGCCCAAGGCGGCCCCGGAGCCGTATTTTGGATGATTGTAGCAGGGTTCTTTAATTTTGCTGTTAAGTATTGCGAATGTACGGCAGCCGTCAAATACCGTGTTTACAGCGGCGGCGAATACGTAGGCGGCCCCATGTATGTCATGACACGGGTACTTAAAATGAAATGGCTGGCGGCTATTTTTGCAGGCGGCACACTAGCCATGGCATTATCTGCTGGCTCAGCCCTGCAAGCCAACTCTATCGCTGATGTGTTGCGCGAAGGATATAAAATAAATCCCTGGCTGGTAGGCTTTTCGGTAGCTTTACTAGCTTCTTTTGTTACGATTGGCGGCGTCAAACGGATTGCGGGTTATTCCGAATGGCTCGTCCCAGTTATGGGAGCAATGTATTTGCTAATTGCAATACTGGTCGTAGTTTTGAACCTAAAAAAAGTACCGCAAGCTGTGCAAGTTATAGTACTGGGGGCTTTTACAGGCAAAGCCTTGTTTGGAGGGGCAGCGGGAGTAACCGTCAGCGCGCTGGTTTCGGCTGCGCTTAACGGCATCGGACTAGGGGTATCGCGCAGTGTAATGAGCACAGAAGCCGGTTTAGGCAGCGCCAGTATTGCAGCGTGTGCAGCCAAAACAAAAAGTGCTGTACGAATGGGTATTATTTCGGCTACCTCAGTGTTCTGGACCGTATTTATTTGTACTCTCTCCGGCTTAGTTGTCACCGTGGCAGGCAACTGGCAAGATCCAAATGCCTTTGCCGCTAACTTATGCAACAGCGCCTTTCATACGGTTCCTTATATCGGCACACCCATTTTGATTTTTTCACTCATTATTTTCTCCTTTACTACTCTAATTGGCTGGTCGTATTACGGAGAAAAAGCCGTACAATTTTTAGCAGGAGACCGTTGGATTAAACCTTGGCGTATTTTTTACATTCTTATTTGTGCAGTGGGAGGCGGATTGGGTACTGCTTTTACTTGGTCTTGGACCATTTCTCCGGATGCTTTTGAAGTAGGTCTTAGTACGCGCTTTACATGGGCTTTAGCAGTACTGATGATGACCTTTATGACCTTACCTAACTTATATATGCTGTGGCGTATCCGTCATAAACTAGTTAAAGAAACAAAACGTTACCTATCAAAAGAAATCTGTTAGAAAAACCCCCAGGAAGCAAAACCTGGGGGTTTTTAAGGAAAAACAGTTATTGCAACACAGAAGAAATTGCCGCATCAGCAGACGGTGCATCTGCCCCAAAAGCACGGGATACATTCCGTCCGGTAGGTTGTTGGAACGGGTACAGACCAAATTCCGGCATTACGGAATATAAGTGATCAAAAATATCACTCTGAATTCCCTCATAACGCAGCCATTCAGTGGTTGCCGAAAAACAGTAAATTTCCAATGGTAGTCCGGTAGAGCCGGCTGCTAACTGGCGCACCATACACGTCTGGGTATGGTCTACTGTAGGCAGGCTGCGTAAATATTCCACAGCATATTGGCGGAAGGTTCCGATATTAGTTAAATGACGTCCGTTAATGACGCTTTCTTTCACATTATGCTCAGCATTAAAGGCCTTAATTTCTTCGGACTTCTGTTTCAAATACTCGGAAATCAACTTAATTTTGGACAAACGCTTAAACATTTCGGCATCTAAAAAGCGGATGGCTTCCACATCTACATAAATAGCACGCTGGATACGACGCGCGCCGCTTTGTACCATACCGCTCCAATTTTGGAATGGTTTGGAAATTAAATCATAAGCTGGTACGCTGATAATCGTATTATCAAAATTCTGCACGCGCACGGTAGTCAGTGTAATATCAATAACCGTTCCGTCGGCTCCATGGGATGGCATCGTAATCCAGTCTCCGATTTTAAGCAGTTTATTGCTGGCCAGTTGTATACCGGCAGCAAAACCCAAAATCGGGTCTTTAAATACCAGCATAAATACCGCAGCCGCCGCTGACAATCCGGTAATTACATACATAGGCTTCTTGCTAATAACAATTGAAATAACAATTAGGATAGCCAGCAAAACAAGTACAATTTTAACTGCTTGAAAAACTCCGCGCAGGGGCACATTCGGGTTACGCCCGTACAAGTAATCTATTACATTAACAAAGGAAATTAACACCTGCAAAAAGCACATCGTGGCATAAATGCCGACCACACGGGAAAGAAACTGGTGCAACAAGGCTCCTTGTGGTGGAATAAAAAATTCATACAAATGAATAATAACCATGGCCGAAAGCGCATATCCGATAGCCCCCAGCACATGGGAGGATTTCATTGCATCAAACATCCGCGGCCACCGGGTGTGTATGAATTCCCGGCCCAAGATTAAGCGTAGTAGTACCTTTATTACTTTAGCCACCCCGTATCCGACCAGCACCAGCATAGACATCGCTAACACTTCAGCACAAAGTAAGCGCACTTTATCTGACAAAAAAACTAATGGTGAAAACCAATTTTGCAACCACAAACTTAACATATTTCCCCCTCCCTTTTCCGGAACAAAAAAAGTATTATAATAAGTGTATGAAAAAAGCACTTCTCTTGGCAACTTTTCTAACCATGGCCGGCTGTTATACGCCGCTAAATAATTCCGGCGTAGCCACCAACAAAGCTTGGCTGGATATCGCTGCCAAAAAAACAGATTTTCAAGGAAAACAATACGATTCTTGTTACCAGTTCCGTCTGAAAGTTGTACCGGAACAAGCTGCAGCCCAATTGGATTTACAAGAAAGTTGTATAGAATCGTGCTGTTGGCGCAGTGACAAGGACGAGGTAGTACTGGACTTCAATAAAAATTTTGAAAAAAATTTACAATTTTACGGCCGGGCAGAAAAGTATTCCCCTGCCAAAATTACCTTAAAAGTGACCCACGCCAGTTGGCTAAATACCAGTGCCGTACACGTGACTCCGCGCGGCGCAATTAAATCCAACGGCCTAGTCAAACTCAAAGCAGAAGTAGTAGAAAATCCTGCCCGGTTGGCACAAGTGGAAAGCCAGGCCCGCCGCTTACAAACCCAGCGCAATGCCTGGCTGGCTGATCAAAAAATTATAGAAGATATTCCGGCAGACGTCCCAGACCCGCAAGCGCAGCGGCGCGCGCAACAACTCGTCCAACAAAAACAAGGAACGAATATTGACCAGTATTTTTATCAGATGAATAAAACTTATCAACAAAAGGGATACATCTTTTTAGTCAGCCAGCGGATTTATAAGGCAGGGGCCTTATCCGATGGAACTTACCGAGTGGCCTGCCACGCACAGGTGCAAAGCGGTACGCAGCCGGACCAACTTCAAAACCGTTCTGTAAGCTGCGGGGTGTGGACAGCCGATTTATCCGGCGGCACTGTCACGCCGCAAGACAGCATTGCCCGCAAAATCAAAATGCAACCGTGAAATTCATTTTACGGCAGAGTGTACTTCCGCCAGGTAGAGGGTTGATCTTTGTAAACCGCTCCTTCTATTTTAGTACAAAAATCGCCTGCGTCAAACGGAGCATCGTGCCTTTCGATGCATAGAATATTATCCGCCGTATCAGCAGACCGAAATCCCCCGCATTTATACGGGCCGTCCATCCAAACAGAAACTCCGCTGCCTGATGGAGCAGCAATGCCCAGTAAAATTTGTCCGTTATATCGCACGGAATCTGCTTCATTGGTTGTGGTAAACGCACAAGAGGTAATACTGTGAGAGTTAGCAGCAGAGGTCCAGTTGGGCATATCTAAATCTAATTCGCTAAAACTTTTGGCATACACGCCGTTGGCCAAGTAATACGAAGTTTGTGCTTTACGTATTCCGTCTAGCAAAGTTTTTAATTGCACATTCCTACTTTTCCACACTGCTTTTTTATATTGCGGCAGGGCGATTGATGCCAGGATACCTATAATTAAAACAACGATTAACAGCTCTATTAATGTAAAGGCACGCGCACGCGTCATTTCCAGACTACTCCCGCCTGTCATCCCCGAGAGCCGGCATCGGGGATCTCGTTTTTTTCTAAAGCTCAGATTGCCGATTACATCATTCGGCAATGACAAAAGGCTCATATTTACATTTTTCATACACTTCCCTCCTTTTTTCCTTCCAACATAAGAAAAGTATACCAAAAAAAAAAAAACGAGTCAAGGGAAAGTTTTAAACGTAACAAACAGCCTTCAAAAAACAAAAGATATTGTAGGAATATTTAAAAACAGTTTACCTGTTTTTCAGTTGTACGCAAGAAACGTTATATACACAGCTTTTTACTCATTTTCTGCATTACGTTGTTTGTGCAGGCGGGTCCAATTGATAAGACCTATCACAGCCATAATCAGATAAATACTGCGCTTAGTCAGATACACTACATCAAAGTGGGCAAGAAACATACCTACCGAAATAATATCTGCTATAATCCACCACACATATTGCTCACGGTAGCGTAACATAGCTAAAATTGTAGCGACGATACCAATGCTTAACGTAAAGGCATCAAACCAAGCCACCGCGCCGCCCAAACTGACTAAAATATTGTGGTACAAATACCCCGTTGTCAACACCAACACCGTGCAGACTACATTCTGCCACATATACAGTTTTTTGGCTTTCGTTTTTTGGGTTAATTGCGTATCCCGGTGTTTAGCCCATAAATACCACGATATAATATTCATTGGCAGGTAGAACAAAAGTTCCAAAGAGGCTGTACCCCAAATGTGCCAATACAATAAATAAACCGCATAAGTAAGGGTATTCACAATCGCAAAAATAAAACTGCTAATATTAGCCTTGGCACAAAAGAAAATACAAATTACTCCGCATACCGCACTAATGAAATTAATTACCGTCAACCACGCCGGATTACCGTCTGTAGTTCCCGACAGAAAACTTCTTACCATTACCCACGCCGCAATGAGTACCATGACAGCACACATCAGCCATTCATACCAGGTTAACTCTTGGAAACTTTTCTTTAGGTTAGACAATGTAAAATCGTTCATTTTATTTAATGATTGTACCCGTTCGGCCTGTCTGATAATGCACGATGCGTATTTCTACGCCTTTTGCTTTGGCCAAGCGCACAGCATCTGGATGTAACACATTAGCCCCGTTTAGCGCCAATTTATACATTTCGTCAAAATCAAGTACTTCGTATTTTTGGGCTTTCTGGTCTTTGTGGGGATCTGCACTATATACACCGTCTACGTCCTTAATCATTTCCACGTGGTCTGCCCCCAATTGGCTGGCTAAAAACACGGCTGACACATCCGAGCCTCCGCGTTTTAACGTAGTAATTTCCTTATTTTCGCCAATTCCCTGAAAACCCGCCACCACCGGAACATTCCCGGCAGACAACTCCCTTTTCAAGCGGTCCCCTTTTAAAGTTAAAATATCAGCCCCAGTATGTGCACACGTAGTAATCAACCCGATTTGACTACCTGTGAGAGAAACCGACGGCACGCCAATATCGCGCAAGGCAATAGACAACAACGCCACGCTCACGCGCTCCCCCGTGGTAATAAGCATATCCAATTCACGTTTATCGGGGTTGTGGCTAATGCTGTAAGCATGGTCTAATAACACATCCGTCAAATTTCCGTTGGCAGACGCAACAATAACAGGCAAAAATCCCGCTTCATAACGCGCTTTAATTAACTGCGCGGCCATGAGTAATTTTTGTTTATTAGCCAGCGTATTGCCGCCAAATTTTAAAATGCAAACCGGTTTCATTTTTAATCCCATTTCGGACGCAATTTTTTAATTTCCTTTTTAATAGCCGGCTTCAACGCCGGGTTGGCATGATCAATAAATAAGTGTCCCTCCAAATGGTCCATTTCATGCTGAATAGCCTTGGCTAATAAACCCCGCGCACGGATTTTGACTGCTTCGCCTTTTTCATTTAAACACTTAATTGTTACCTCTGTGGCGCGCGGAATTTCCACCCATAAACCAGGCAATGACAAACAGCCTTCTTCTTCCACTATTTCGCCTTGTTTGTCTATAAATTCCGGATTGATAATTACCACCCGTTTGAGCGGGGCATCTTTTTTGTCTGATTCCGGAATTAGAATAAGCGCTAAACGATACCCCAAGCCTATTTGGTTAGCCGCCAACCCCACGCCGTGCACGGATAAACAGGTCTGCTCCATATCTTTAAGTAACTGCGGTAAGATAGGGGCCAGCTCCTTAAAATCAGTAGGTTTTAATTTTTGGCGCAAAATCGGGTCGCCGTATTTGACTACTTTATATATCATAAGGTTATTATAACATTTCAGGGAGTACGGGATAATTCTTTAAGTAATTTTACTGCTCCTGGATGGTTACCAGCCTGCCGTGCATAGTTCCACGCTTTTTCCATCTCTGCCAACGCTGCATAAACGGCTGCCAAATGGTAAGACACTTCCGGATTTTCCTGCACAAAGGAGTCCGACAAATTTTCCAGCAATTGTTTTGCTTGCGCGTAGTTACCCTGCCGGTAATACACCCACGCTAAAGAATCCTGAAAAGCCTGATCCTGCGGAGCTAGCGATACGGCTTTGGTAATGTATTTCCGGGCTTCGTCTAACCGGATATTTCGCTCAGCCAAACTAAAACCAAGCAGATTATACGCAGCCGCATTTTTTGGATTTTGCTCTAATAAAATCTGTACCTGCTCCTCCATTTGTTTGGGTTTACCTAATTCCTCCAGTGTAAAAGCGTACATCAGACGTGCATTTTCATATTTCGGATTCGTTTTCAGCACTCCCTCCAGCACACGGGCTGCCTGGCGGTATTGTTTTTCATCGTGCAATAATAAACCGTAAAAATAACCGATTTCCACATTTTGCTTAAAACGGCCATAAGCCTCCTGCAAAGTTTTCAAGGCAGCCTGGTTATTTCCTGCCTGTTGCTCATAGAAACTAACTTGCAACCACTTTCCGGCAGATTTTTCATAATCCGAAGTCTCCCGTAAATACTGCGCAGCTTGGGAGAAATCTCCATTTTCTTCTGCATCTAAGGCTAAAAAATATCCGGCAGGAATATCCCCGTTATCCAAGGCTTTTGCTTTTACAAAATAGCTGTGCGCGCGCGGAAAATCTTTTGCCAAGGAATAAACCGAGCCCATGCGCGAGTACATCGCTGCGCTTTGGTAGCCTGTTTTTTCCAACGCCTCCAATTCGCGCAGCATTAAGAAAAACTGTGAGCTTTTTTCGTACAATTCCGCTCGGACCAAATAGGGATCAGGGTATTCTGGATCTCGCCGGGTAGCCGCTTGATAATATTGGAATGCTTTTTTCACATCTTTATTCCGCAAGTACAAATTCCCTGTTTCAAAATCCAACGCCGCTGCCTGCCCCGGAAATTGCGCTTTACGCTCTTGTAATTTTTGCGCAGCCCTGTCTACATCCACCAAACTAAGCAGCAACAAATACTGATACAAAATACGCGAGTCATCCGGATTTTTATCTAAGGCTTGTTCGTAATATTCTTGTGCTGCGGCCAAATTTCCCCTGCGCCATTGGTAAAAAGCATAAACAGCTAAATCCTCGCTATCACTTTCTTCCGGCTTAAAAAAATCGATATATGCTTCAGCAGCAGACACGTCATTTTTTTCAAGCGCACATAATAATAATTGCCGGCGTAAATACGTATTCTCCGGTGCTTGCGAAAGCAATTTGGTATAGGACTGACATACTGTCTGCATATCCGCAGGAGTTTCCAAAGAAACGCGCAAAAAATCAAAATAAAAATCCGCCTCTTGCTGGCCTTGCGGACTTAACGGCAAAGAACCAGCATACACACTCCCAGCATATAAAAATACCACTAAACAACCTGTTAGTATGCCGCTTATTTTATTCATATTGTTTTCCCCATAATCCAGCCGTCCTGACCAGAACCGTAAAAATTTTTTCGTGTGTTTAAAATGGAAAATCCTGCCTGCATATACAATCTGCAAGCTGCTATATTAGCCTTAGATACTTCTAAACTTACTTGGGATACTCCCTGTTTTTTTAAATCGGTTAATACACCGTCCAACAATGCACGTCCGACTCCGGCGCGTATATGGGCCGGATGTACCGCCACATTTAAAATCTCGGCCATATCTGCTGCAAAACGTGCCGCCACAAAACCCACTAATTCTCCTGTTGTTTCGGCGCACCAAATCCGTGCACACGGTTGCGCCAGCTCTGTTTCAAATCCTTTTTTCCCCCATCCGGCAGCTTGCGGCTGCAGCTGTTCTATGGTAGCTAAATCCCGGGCATCCTGGCAGGCAGCAAGGCGTAATTTCATGGGTTTAACTCAAAACGCGCCGGTTTTAAGTATAACGGTTTCAACGCGTCTTTTTGATAAATGGGATGTTGGGCCAAATCCAAAAGAGTTTGAATACGAACCCGGCTGTCTGCCAAAGGAGCCAAATGGTACGTATCGCCTAGCAATTCTGCCAGAGAGGTACTGTTTTTATCTGTTCCGGCTACGTACAAGGGATATTGGCAGGTAGTCAAATTTGCTTTTAATTCCTCCTTAGATAACCACACAGGTCCTTGTGCTGTTCCGTCAAAAAATTGCAAAAAATATTCCTCACGAAAAGCGTGCAACACAACAGCTACCTTTCCTTGTGGGCAATCCTCCCTCCATTTTATAAAAGCTGGAGAAACTTGTACCTGGCGGTATAAAAGTTCAAACAGAGTAGCACTGGATAACTGTGCTCCATTTAAACTTTGCAACATAGATGCAAAAGTAAGTGAAATCCGAATTCCCGTAAAACGCCCCGGCCCGCGCACAAAACATACGTGCTTAATATCGGGCCACTCCGCTCCGGCCTTAGTAAGTAAACGCTCCACTAACGGCAGAAAAAACTGTTCCTGCTTTATCCCGGTATGATACAAAGAATACGTGTTCACACCATCTGAAATACCCGCCAAAAAGCGCGGGCCGGAGCTGTCTAACGCTAAGCTGATTTTTGGCATAATCTCTCCGCCAAGGCATCTGATATTTCCCCAAAACTGCGTACCATGAGCCCACGTTTATTGCCGCCTTGTAAGGTAAAATCTATTTCCAAACGGTCTGTAGGCATCATACGGGCTACCGGATCCGGCCATTCGGCCAAAATAATTGCTTGTTCATTTTCTAACATTTCTTCAAATCCCAAATTAAATACTTCCCCCTCCTCCAGGCGAAATAAATCAATATGAAAAAGTGTCGTACGGGCATTTTGATAGCGTTTCATCAGACTGAAACTGGCACTGGTGGGCGAACTTTTCAATCCTAATGCCTCTGCCACCCCTTTTACAAATACCGTTTTCCCAGCGCCAATTGGCCCACGCAAAAACACAATTTCCCCGCCGCATAACAAGCCGGCAAAGCGTGCCGCCAACGCCTTTGTTTGTTCTGCCGAAGAAGAAGTTAAGGTATACGATTTCATTATCTTACTGTTTTAATACAAACGGTACGGCCATCATATTCCGTACGATCCTGGTTATTGGGATCCAGTACATCTTTTCCGTCCGCTGCAAAAATATATTTATATTCCCCCGCCGGCAGCGCAACCGAAATTTCAAAATACCCGCGAGGATAAGCTTTTAATTCCAACGGCACTTGCCCCCATCCATTGAAATCAGCCTGCAATTCTACTTTTTGTGCACCGGGAAAAGTTAAAAAGAATTTGCGGAATTTAACTTCTGTGTTCAATTTTTCCTGCACAGGAGCCGCCAGTTTGGCAGCAGCGTCTTTATCTAATGTGGCAGCGGAAGCTGCCCCTTCAATAGAAGCTGCAGCATAACCGTAATATTCCTCACTGGCGGTAAAGAAGCAAACAAGCACCGCACATAACAAAAGCAGGAACACTCCAAACAATATACCCGGTTTAGTTGTCTTCATTTAAATATTCCCTTTCATAAAATCCAGCACCGCATTGTGCAGCCAATTCTTTGACGGCTATCGGATTTGCTCCGGTATTTTCCACACAGCTGGCAGTTACGCGCTCAAATCCGGCTTGCACGCACAGTTTAATGAATTTCAATACCGCCGGAAAGCCATCCTCATAGCCCGGCGCCGGGCAAACCAGCTTGCGCCACAGCGCAGCATTTTCAGCATTGAGACTGACATTGAGTAAATCCACCGCAGTTTTTAGCTCCGGCACAATGTTACGTCGGTTAATCAAATTACCCAACCCGTTGGTATTCAGGCGGATTTTAAAGGGCGAAAATTTGCCCTGCCGCTGCCATGTTTTGAGCGTGCGGCCTACTTCCAAAAGTACGTCCAAACGCATGGTCGGCTCGCCGTATCCGCAAAACACCACTTCCTGAAACGAAGCCGCGGCCAATTCCTTCTCCAAGGCAACAAGCACCTCCTGCACCTCAGGCTCCTGTCCGTTCAGATTTAAATTATTCCCGTGAAAATCCATGTGCCATCTTGTTTTAATACAAAACACACATAAATTCGGGCAGCGGTTTGTGATATTTAAGTACACCCCTTGCCCAAAACGGTACACGATTGTCTTTTGGCTCATAAAACCCTCTATTTTTATTATAGCAGTTTACGCAGCTTATGCCGTAAGAGAATGAATCTGACCGAATTTGTCCTTGAACTTTGCAGATGTTTAGGAACAGACTTTCAGTCTATCCCGGCAATCTGCAAAGCGGAAAAGTCTTGTTTCAAACTGGGGAAAAGTTTATTTAGTAACAAACTATCGTACAAATTTAGCTGAAATTTTAGTATAATACCTGCACCTATGAGCGAAGATATTAAATTTAGTACTTCCGGTTTCCGCTCTGCCATTGCAGACGGTATGACCGCTCAGAATGTGCAGCGCTTGGCATTTGGGATTTCCGACCATGTGTTGGAGAACTCTTTTTATGGTTTTGAAGGTAGCGGTTACCAAAAACACTGCCAGCAACTGGGCAAAAAACCTAAAAAACCGTTGATTATTATCGGATACGATACCCGCTTTTTATCTAAACAATTTGCCTACGTCGCGGCCAATGCGTTTTTGGCCAGCGGCATTAGTGTCAAAATGGCAGATGAACCGCTGCCCACTCCGGCCGTAGAATGGAACGTGCTCAAAGAATGCGCCGTCGGTGGCGTGATAATGACCGGCAGTGAGGCCGATTATCATGTATGCGGCCTAAAATGGGTAGCATATTACGGTGGAATTGCTAACAACGAAATTGTACAGGATATTGAAAGCCGCACTCCGACTGCCAATGCCCAAATTTTAAAAACATCCTCCATAGATTTTGGCCATTTAAACTCCGCAGTAGTACCTACTAATTCGCTCAAAAAGGAGTATATGGCTCACATGGAAAAACTGCTGGATGCCAAAGCGCTTAAAAAGGCCAAACTCAAAATTGCGTTGGACCCGTTATTTGGTACTGCACAGCATTTCTTCCGCCAAGCGCTTGAAAAGCACGGAGCCACCGTAGAAGCAATCCACGAAGGAACGGATGTACTCTTTGCGGGCAAAGCTCCCAACGCAGGTCCGGTCAGCTTGCAAGAATTACGCAAGTTGGTACTCTCCAAGAAAATGCACCTCGGTATTGCCTGCAATCCCGACTGTGATAAATTCGGTATTATTGATGCAGACGGTGAGTGGATATCTCCCAACGAAATTGCCCCTATGCTCTTGCACCATTTAGTTAAGAACAAAAAGCTCAAGGGACGGGTGGTACGCAGTGTAATATCTTCTACACTCTTTGACCAAGTGGCTAAGTTACATGGGCTGATGCTACGTGAAACACCCGTCGGTTTTAAATACATTACCGAACTGATGACTACCGGACAATACATTATGGGAATGGAGGAATCCGGCGGTATTGCTATGGCTAACCACATCCCGGATAAAGACGGCCTGCTGGCGTGTTTTCTAACGGTAGATATGTTAGCTGTCGAAGGCAAAACGCTCAAGCAATTGCGCAAGGAATTTTATAAGAAATATCATCCCATGTATTTCCAAAAGGTCAGTATGCCCAAAACGGAAACAGAAATTAACCGCGTCATGGAACGGTTGGATATTAAGCCGCCGCTCAATATCTTAAAAACTTCCGTGTGGCGTATTGACTCTACGGATGGATTTAAGTTTATCTTGAAAGGCGGCAGCTGGCTGGCAATCCGCTCCTCCAGTACAGAGCGGCTCTTGCGTTTATATGCTGAAGGACCGGATGAAAAAGCCCCGGCAGCCCTGATTAAGGAAGGTAAAAAAATCATAGACAGCATTCTATAAGGGGGACAGAGTATGGCTACTATCAAAAAAATCACAGGACGGGAAGTATTAGACTCGCGCGGCTTTCCGACCGTTGCAGCGGATGTACTGCTTTACGATGGGAGCCTCGGTACGGCCATGGTGCCCAGCGGAGCGAGCACCGGTTCACACGAAGCCTTAGAATTACGCGACGGTGGCACCCGCTACAACGGAAAAGGGGTTTTAAAAGCCGTTGCTCACGTCAATCAAATAGGTAAACAACTAGTCGGGCTGGACGCAGACGATATTCGTCTAATAGATGACACTATGCTCGCTTTAGATGGTACTGAAAACAAAACCAAGCTCGGAGCTAATGCACTATTGGCTGTTTCTATGGCCGCCTTACGCGCGGGAGCAGCCAGTGCCAAACGCCCACTTTATGAACATATACGCTATTGCTACGGATTAAAATCTAAAACTTACTTGCTGCCAACTCCCATGTTAAACATTATTAACGGCGGCAAGCACGCCGATTCAGGCCTAGACGTACAGGAATTTATGATTGTTCCTGCCAAGGCCAAAACCTTTTCTGAGGCTTTACAATGGGCCGCAGAAACCTATCATGTATTAAAGGATATTCTAAAACAGGCCGGGCAAGTAATCGCCGTCGGAGATGAAGGTGGCTTTGCGCCCAAAATTGCCAAGCACGAGGAGGTTTTAAAAACCTTGGTCGCCGCGTGCAAAAAAGCCAAACACGCCTCTATGTCTTTAGCTATGGACTGTGCGGCCAGTGAGTTTTATAAAAACGGCAAGTACCACTTTGAAAAAAAGAATTACACCGCTGAGCAAATGGCGCAAATTTACGCCGGGTGGTGCAAGAAATTTCCGATTGTATCTATTGAGGATCCGTTGCAAGAGGACGACTGGAAAGGCTGGCAGCATATCACTCGTTCTTTGGGTAAGAAAATCCGCTTGGTGGGAGACGATTTATTTGTAACTAATCCGCACCGTTTACAGCTAGGTATTGAGCAAAAAGCAGCCAACGCTATTTTGATTAAACTCAATCAAATCGGCACGGTTTCGGAAACCATAGACGTTATTGCTAAAGCACAAAAAGCAGGATACTCCTGTATTATTTCTCACCGCTCTGGCGAGACAGAGGACACCTTTATTGCAGATTTAGCTGTAGCCACCAACGCAGGTGCTATCAAGACCGGGGCTCCGGCCCGTTCCGAGCGGACGGCTAAGTACAACCGCTTGTTGCAAATTGAACACGAACTGGGCAAAAAAGCCGTTTATGCCCGAGGAAAAGCCTTTCAAAAATGACAGAAGTCAAAACCATTCTCATTAAAAACCGCAAACTGCTGCTGGGGGCTTTTTTAGCCATAGCGGCGGTTTGTTGGTTTTTAGGGAGCAGTTTTGTGAATTTAATCCATAACAAATTGGAGCAAAAACGTCTGACCAAAGCCAGTGCTCAATTAGACCAGGAGTATGAGCAGCTGCAAGCCAAACTAGAATTGCTCAAAAAACAAGACCCGGCCTATATTGAATACCTGGCGCGTGTGCAGTACAATATGTCCCGCCCGGGCGAAACAGAATACCGTTTTTCCACCAAATAATATGCAAATAGATATTTTAGAACTTGGCCCAATGGCAAACTGCACTTACCTCATCAGCGAGGGAACGGATGCTCTACTTATTGATCCGGGGTGGGATATGAATTATATTGAACACACCCTAACGCAAAAAAATTTAACCTTGCTCGCAGTACTGTTTACGCACGGACATTTTGACCATGTAAAAGATTGCGAACCACTCTTGCGCACGCATCACTTACGTGCCTATTTAGAGGAAAAAGATGTAGCTTTGAGCGGACTGCCAGCGGACGTACTGCAAACGTATTGCGGAGAACAAAAGTTGAAAATTGGCCCGTTTGACGTGCATATTATCCCCACCCCCGGCCACACGGCAGGCGGTGTGTGCATTCAAATGGGCGACGTACTTTTTACAGGGGATACGCTTTTTCCGGGCGCGTGCGGACGGGTGGATTTACCTTCCTCCGACCCGCGCGCTATGCGTAAAAGTTTGCTGCTGCTTTCCAAATTACCCGACGACACACGCGTGCTGGCCGGGCACAGCTACGGCGGGCGGTGTGCCTCCACTATTGCAGAGGAACGTCTGCACAATCCGTTTATGCGCAGTGCTATAAAAGATGAACAGGTGATTGGCTAATGTATCCCATACTTTTCAAAATAGGTTCCTTTGAAATGGCCAGCTACGGCCTAATGACCGCGCTGGCATATTTTGTAGCTACCTGGTATTTATACCGCCGCCTGCATTACATCAAACTAGACAAAGACACTTTTTTTAATATCATTTTTATTGCCTTCGTGTCTGCCCTGGTTGGAGCAAAATTGCTCTACCTAATTGTTTCCTGGCCGGAAATGGGAAGTACCTTCGCAGAGCGTTTGGTAAATTCCGTGCGGGATTTTCGCTACGGATTTGTATTTTTTGGTGGAGCCATTGCGGCGGTTTGCGTGTTGTTATACTACTTAAAAAAGAAGAAATTGCCAGTCTTGCAGACGGCGGATTTTTATATCGTGGCCTTGCCGCTGGGGCACGCGATTGGGCGCATCGGTTGTTTTTTGGCCGGATGCTGCCACGGCCGGCCTACGGATTTGCCGTGGGGCGTGGTGTTTAATCACCCCCACACACTGGTGGCGCCACAGTATGTCGGCGTACCGCTGCATCCCACGCAGCTCTATGAAGTGGTGTTAAATTTGGTTTTGTTTTTTATCTTACAACACTGCTACAAAAAACCGCACCGCCACGGAACCATTTTAATTCTGTATGTCATCGGTTATGCAGGTTTACGTTTTTGTATCGAATTTTTCCGCGGGGATTACCGGGGCGGATTTTTCCTGGGGATGTCCCCCTCGCAGCTGATTGCCGTGTGCACAGCGGCAGCGGCTGCCGCAGCTCTTTATTTTTTGAAAAAGGATAAAGCCCATGCCCGGTAAACAAACCTATACTTTTAGCGGATATTCGCGACGCTTGGATGTTTTCGCTACCGACCAGTTGCCGGATTTTTCACGCTCCATTATCCAAAAGATGATTAAAGACGGCAAAATTACAGTCAATGGAAAAACCGTTAAACCGTCCTATCCGTTGGAGGAAGGCGATACGGTAGAAGTGTCTTTGCCAGACAGCACAGCGGCGCAAACCAAACTGGCTGATTTGATTATTGCCGACGGAAAAGATTATTTTGTTATCAACAAACCCGCAGAAATGCTGGTGCATCCGCAAAGCCCCATTTGGGAAAGAAACCCCGAGGCTGCTTTTGCGGTGGAGGAAACCTTGGTCTCTTTGATACTGGCTAACCCTCCGAAAGGATTTGACCAAACGACGCCGCGTGCCGGGCTTGTGCACCGTTTAGACCGCGAAACCAGCGGCGTGATGTTGCTGGCCAAAAACGCAGAATTTCAAAATGCCATGACCGAGCTGTTTGCTAACCGCGAAGTACACAAAACATATCACTCCCTTGCCTGCGGGGAAGTACCCAACGATACCGGGCGCATTGAAGTGCCTATCGGGCGCGTGGCGGGCGGCAAAATCAAAGCTTCTGACGTCGGACGCGAAGCTATTACCGAATATAAAGTGCTGCAGCGCCAAAACGGTTTCACGTATATTGAATTATATCCGCGCACGGGGCGTACCAATCAATTGCGTGTGCATTTAAGTTGGCTGGGATACCCGGTGTTGGGCGACTGGCTTTACAAAGGCGCGACGGCAGACCGCTTGATGCTGCACGCGCGAAAATTGGAATTTAAACATCCTTTTACCGGGCGGAAATTATCTTTTGAAGCCCCTGTTCCGGCAGATTTTCAGGCCGCATGGAAACGGGTTAGCGAAAAGAAATAAACTACAAATTGTACCGTGCGATATTATTACCGTCTGTGTTGTCATAGGTAGCTCCTAAACTTAGGCACAACCCTTTGGCGGATGTTGATTCTATTTCCGAACACACAGTTGTCGAATCGGGGTTTGCATATATAAAATTAATCCAAAAACCCTCCACATCCGTTAAGTATAAACTTACCATATGAGAGTATATATATCCAAAAATATGCGGACAGGTCAATTGGTTAAGAACTTTCGCATTAGAACCTTCATACGCCGATATCGAACAAGGAAGGTCTATATCCAAACTCTTTAAATCTTCCGCATAATCTCCATTAGCTAAATAATATACACCCTGTGCTTTTTGAATGGCACGCCCAATTGTTAATAATTCCATTGCACGCGCTTTCAGCACTGCCTTTCTGTATTGCGGCAGCGCAATAGCCGCCAGTATGCCTATAATTAGAACAACAACTAACAATTCAATTAGAGTGAATGCTTTTTTCATAATATCTCCTTTCTTTTAATTTCCGGATACTAAAATTATGCCAAAAAAAAAAAACGAGTCAAGGGGTACCTATTTTGGCGCGGCAAACACTATCCAAAAAACGGCACGCAAAAAGTAGCGTGCCGTTTTTTGTTTTCAATCAAACAGGACATAACATAAGGCCGTCATTGCCGAGTGTTTGGCGGCCCGCAAGTTTCGGGAAACTCAAGCTCTTTTTAATAAGGCCGAGATTCCCGATTACAAATCTCGGGAATGACGGCTCTTTTTTATTCGGGAATGACAGAGAGGTAAATTTGGGAAATAACATACAGATTTGTATTCCCCGAGTATTTGTCGTCCCCGAGGGCTGGTATCGGGGATCTCGTTGTTATATTTGTCGGACGGAGCACAACCTACATTTCCATATTTTCAGCGTAAAACTTAAAAAAGTGAAGGGAGGCCTTGACTCGTTTTTTTTTTTTTGGTAAATTATACTTAGGTGTTTATTGCAAAATATTATTTGTTGATTTGCCTTGCGCGTAAGCTGCAAGGTTACAAAAAGACAGGAGAATATATGAAAGAAATAATAAACAAAATCATAAATAAGGTCCATCCTGAGATGCCGTCACTCAGCATCTACAACTTCCTGGGCCATTGTACAATAAAGGAATTTTTTCCTCTTTTAATAAACGGCACCAATACGGGAGATTCCCGAACCCTGCGGGCCGCCAAACACTCGGCAATGACGGCCTCTTTTGGCTTTACGCTCATTGAACTGTTAGTCGTTGTCCTTATCATTGGTATACTGGCTGCTATTGCCTTACCGCAATACAGAAAGGCTGTTATGAAAGCGCGTTTTACACAGCTTAAAGTATTAGCACACAGCTTGGCACAAGCTGAGGAAGTGTATCATTTGGCTAACGGACAATATGCCACCAAACTGGAAGACTTGGATATACAACTTCCCGGAGGGCAACTCAATACCAGCACGGACAATGTGTAT
>JAZNWO010000058.1:0-14434 GCA_045593365.1 Candidatus Avelusimicrobium sp. | reverse complement strand
GCAATGACGGCCTTATGTTATGTCCTGTTTGACTGAAAACAAACAACGGCACGCTACTTTTTGCGTGCCGTTTTTTGGATAGTGTTTGCTGCGCCAAAAACAGTACCCCTTGACTCGTTTTTTTTTTTTGGCATAATTTTAAATGTAGCAACATCAAAACAAAAGGAGACCTTATGAAAAATCACGCATTCACGCTAATAGAATTATTAGTAGTTGTTTTAATTATCGGCATATTGGCCGCAGTGGCGCTGCCGCAATATCAGGTAGCAGTCGCGAAAACACGTTACAGTGAGCTAATGAGTCTTGTCAGATACATCAAAACAAATCAAGAAGTGTATTATTTAGCCAATGGTAATTATGCTACCAATTGTGAAGAATTAGGCATAGATTTACCTGCAAACACCTATTTGAACGAAGATAAAATGATTGCATCGGATAACAAAAATTTTGTACTTCACTGCTTGACCCTTAACTCTAAAGGAGAACCCAAAGGAGTGGACGGAAACTTACTTGCGAATAATGTTCCAATAGGAGCTTATGAACTTTATTTGGACAACCACGCAGAATTATCGGGATCTTATACTTTTGGGTGCTGGGGCGAAAAAAATTCCCTATATACGAGAGTATGCAAAACCTTGTGCGGAGAATTACAGGACGATACTTGGTGTGCGCAATAATGATTTAGGCCTATAGGTAAAATTGTTTTTATATCCCGCACAAAAACACTGCGGGATGACGCGCGGTAAGTTTATTACCTAGTAAATGGAAATAATGCGGCTACTTTTGATGAATTGGAAGTAATTTATCCGGCGAAGTGGCGGGCAATTACATCGGGCCGTGATGTTGCAATCTGGGGTCGCGCGTTTTAAGAAATTGTACCGCGTTTGGCTCGCCTTGTTTGGCAGCTAACATATAATATCTAAGTCCCGCATTTTTATCTGGTTCTGTGCCGATACCTGCATAATAAAATTCTGCCAGCATTCGCTGCCCCAGCGGGCTGTTCCCGTCGGCTGCTTTTTTTATCCATCCAAAGGCTTGTGCATCATTTTTCTGCATGCGGTACAATACTGCCAAATTTATCATGCCCTCAAAATCCCCTTGCTCCGCTGAGCGTTGATAACAAGCAAAGGCCTTATCCGGGTCTTTTTCCGTACCATGCCCGGCGCGATAAAGTGCACCTAAATTATTGAGCGCTTTGATATGCCCAGTCTGTGCCGCTGCTGATAAATATGTGAAAGCCTGTTGCCAATTCCGCTGCAGACCGCGCTTGCCGTGATAATACAACAAAGCGGCTTCATATTGGGCTTGCGGATCGCCCTGCTGGGCATTTTGCAACAAGCGTTGCAGCTTTTTTTGGGAAAGTTTATGTAAGAGAAATCCAAGCAGACATACGACCGCTAATCCAATTCCAGCGATAAGGAAATTCATAAGTCCTCCTTGATTTGGCGGAGAATATCAGCGGCATTTTTCCCGCCGTTTTTCTGTGCCTTTTCCGCCCAGTTTAAAGCTTCCTGGTGATTTTTGGCTACGCCTGTTCCGTGTAAATAATTCAAAGCGGTTTGCTCTTGTGCGTAGGCATTATCCTGACGGGCCGCTTCGTACATCCATTTAAATACACCGTATGAGTCCGGCTGGACGCCAATGCCGTCTTGGTAAAATTGGCTCAAAGCAATTTGTGCTTCTACCACGTGCTGGCGCGCCGCTTGACGCATAAAGTAAAAGGCACGTGCTTCATTTTTTTCAGTTCCTTCACCTTGGGCATATAACTGCGCTACATAATAAGCGGCCTCTTGTTCTTCCGCCTGAGCCGCGGCTAAAAACAGTTCAAAAGCCTTTTGCTTATCCGGCGCGAGGTAAGGTTCGTAGCCTTGTTGGTAATACCGGGCAAGGCGGGTTTGTGCCAACGGAACGGGTACCGGTGCATACGCTGCCCGCGTGAGCCATTTAATAGATTGCTGCGGGTCCTTTTCTGTGCCGATACCTTTTTCGTACAAAGAGGCCAGGGCATACTGCGCAAACGGATAATCGGTTTTGGCCAACTCCGCTACCTGCTCAAAAGCTTTGGGCTGTTTGGCCTTAGATCGTTTGACATATACAGGCCAGAGCGCCAGCCACAATTTTGCCTCGGAGAAATATTCCTTGGCGGCCCGTTTGAAATAATGCTTGGCGCGGGATAAATTTTTATTCACGCCCTTACCGGAGAAATAAATTTTTCCCAGTTCCAAATCTGTTTCCGGTTGGCCGTCGTCTCGCAGTTCTTGCTTAGCTTGTTTGTAGGAAGTTTGTATGGAAAATTCCAGCGGCCAGGTATCTAAATTTGTCAAGGTATCTGCCGCTGTCGGCATTGCCAGTAAACAACAAAAGAGAAAACAAATAGAGCGCATATTATTGGGTACGTGTCAGACGGCGGTTTTCTAAGGTGTAAACTGCATCGGCAAAGTGGGCAGAGTGCACGTCGTGCGTGACCATTAGTATAGTTAGGCCCTCTTTGGCCAAAGCCGCAAAATCGGCAAAAACTTGTTCCTTGCGGGCTGTGTCTAAATTCCCGGTAGGTTCGTCGGCCAGTAAAAGATCTGGCTTATTGCATAAGGCGCGCGCAATGGCTGCACGCTGTTTTTCGCCGCCGCTTAAATCGGCTGGCATTTTGTGGCTCATGGTACCTACGCCTAACCGGTCCAGTAATTTTTGAGCGCGGCGTGTTTCGTCCTTGCCACGCATTAGACCAGGCATCGCTACATTTTCCAGCAAGGTAAATTCCGGCAGCAGCCCATCAAATTGAAAAACAAATCCCATTTTAGTTAACCGCAGGCGGGAGCGTTTGTGTTCGCTTTTGATTTTTGTAATTTCTTTTCCTTCTAAAAAAATCTGTCCGGAGGTAGGGGTATCTAACAGGCCAATGAGATTAAGCAGCGTGCTTTTGCCGCTGCCGCTGGGGCCTAATAGCACCACAAAAGAGCCGCGCGTTACCATCAGGTCCGCGTGGTCCAGGACGCATAAATTTTCCTGTCCCTGACCGTAAATTTTGGTTAAGTTTTTAATCACCAGTAGTTCAGCCATAACGTATCGCATCGGTGGGGTGTACGCGGGAGGCTTTTACAGCCGGATATAGTCCGGCCAAAAAACATACCACATAACTGCCGCCTACTACTGCCAGCACATCCCACAGCTCCATATGTACCGGTACCTTTGTTAAGTAATAAATATCGCCGGGCAGCTCTACAATATTAAAGGTAGCAATGACCCAGCACAGCAGTGCCGCCAACAGCAGCCCTAGCAAAATTCCGACGGTGGCTGTCATCATAGCTTCCCACATAAAAATGCCGCGTATCATTTTAGGACTGGCACCCAGAGCACGCATAATGCCGATATCACGCAGCTTTTCGGTACCCAGCAAAATGAGATTAGAGGCGATATTTAGCGATGCCACCGCGATAATTAAAAATAGTATGATAAACATGACAGCCTTTTCCAGTTTTAGGGCGGCGTATAAAGTGCTATTCATTTGGGCAAAGGTGCGCACGGCATAGCCCGCGCCGACGGTCTCTTGGATTTTAGCTGCAGCTTCTTCGGCCCGGTTCATATCATGTAACTTAACGGCCAGGCCTGTTACACCTTGTTTTAAGCCCAAAAAGTCGCTTGCATCAGACAGCGGCGCATAGACTATAGTGTTATCAAATTCATAGTACCCTGTGCGTAGGGTCCCGCTGATGCGGAATTTCTTCATTTTGGGGAACATTCCTGCCCCGGTGGAAATAGACTGGGGGGAAATTAATACTACATCGTCTCCGATATCCACCCCTAAATTATCGGCCAGTTCCGTGCCCAGTACAAGCGGGGCGGGTGTATCTTCTCCCGGATTTTCATGCGTAAAGGAGCCTTCTACCAAAGAGCTGTTTAAGTTATTAATGCGGGCTTCTTGCTCCGGATCTAACCCGCGGATGATAACACCGACGCTTTGGCTGTCGTACGAAATAATTGCCTGGCCGTAAATGCTGGGAGCAGCACCAGCTACCTCCGCAAGGGCTTGTACTTGGGCCAGTTTTTTTGGATATGTTTCGGCGGACATACGCCCGAAAACAAGGACATGGCTTTGCGCACCAATGATTTTGGCTTTAATATCGTTTTGAAAGCCGTTCATCACAGCTAAGGTGGTAATCAGAGCCGCTACGCCAACACTTACCCCTGCCACACCAATGAGTGTGGTAATCAGGGCAAAGAGTCCTTTGCGTTTAAGCATATAGCGTACAGCTACAAAGCGTTGGAATGACATAAATATATTTTACAAAGTTACTGGTTTTTTCGGCAGGACCTTTTTGGCCGTTTTTTTATTGGGAAATAAAAAATCGTCTCTGCCTCTTGACTTGTTTTTTTTTTTTGGTACACTTTTCTTATGTTGGAATCAAAAAAGGAGGGAAGTATATGAAAAATCGTGCCTTCACGCTAATAGAGCTGTTAGTAGTTGTTTTAATTATAGGTATACTAAGTGCAATTGCCTTGCCGCAGTATCAAAAGGCGGTAATTAAGGCCCGTTACACTACCTTGAAACCCTTGGTCAAGGCTCTTTGTGATGCCGAAGAAGTGTATTATTTGGCAAACAATGCCTATGCGGCCAAATTGGCTGATTTAGATCTTAGTTTACCAGATACCGATACTGTTAATTGGAATACTGCCACCAATAACGAGCTCGGGTATGATTGGGGCTGGTGCGGAATCGAAGTAGATAAAAATAATTCCTTGGCCATCGCTTATTGTAAAAATGCCTTGGGGTAGATAGGATGTGCAAAATATTTTTTGCACGCTCCATCTTTAGCCAATAAACAATCTTGCGTGGATTACACTGGGAAAGCTGCTTCGGCTCAATCTTCCGTTTGTAAAGCTGAATCAGGTCTGTCTAGCGGGTTATCTGTCGGTACCCAGTTAAAGTATATTTGGTAAAAATTACGCAAAAAACCCGCTCTAAAGTAAAAGAGCGGGTTTTCTAAACTGTTCTTCGGTTAAAAACTTATTTCGCTTTTTTAGCAGCAGCTTTTTTGGCTGGAGCCTTCTTAGCGGTTTCTTTTTTAGCACCTTTGTTCACAGCTTTAGCCAAGCGGGATTTTTTACGCGCGGCAGTTTTCCAGTGAATGGTTTTCTTTTTGGCAGCCTTGTCAATGCTAGCAGCTGCTTTTTTCAAATCTTCCACCACAGTGGCTGATTCGGCTTTAACGGCGGCGATTACTTTTTTGGTAGCTACGCGCACCTTTTTCATCAAGCCTTTGTTTTGAGAAGTTCTTTTCTCAGCTTGTCTTTGCGCTTTCAAAGCGCCGGTATGTCTTCCAGTTTTTAATTTTGCCATTTTAATTTTCCTTACGAGAAATCTCTCTTGTAAACATTATACCCTATTTAAAACTACTGCTGCAAGAGGCATTTGGCCGGTACTTGTCCGGAAATGCTACAATACGTCTATGGATCCGCGAATAGAATTACTACCCAAAAAGCCCGGTGTATACCTGATGCGTGCACGCGAGGGTACAGTTATCTACGTCGGAAAAGCTAAAAACTTAGCAGACCGCGTTAAGCAGTATTTCCAAGACAGCAATCTCTACTCGCGCGGATGGAAGCTGCCCAGCCTTTTACCGCTAATTTGGAAGATCGATTATGTTATTACCGCTTCCGAGCGTGACGCGTTAGTGTTAGAGGAAAAGCTTATCAAAAAATATATGCCGTTTTTTAATTCCATGGGAAAAGACGGCAAACGCTATCCGTATTTAAAACTTTCTATGGGCGAGGATTTTCCCCGCCTTTCTATCGCGCGCAAAAAACTGTCAGGCAAAGATTTATATTTTGGACCGTATCCCAAATCCAGCATTGTCAAAAGTTTGATGCGCTTTTTATGGAAAAGCAAATACGCGCCGCTGCGTCCGTGTAAATGGAGTTTTTCGCGTACGCGCGCGTTGCCCAAGGTGCGCATAAACAGTTGTATTTATTTTCATACCGGGCTTTGCCCCGCGCCGTGTGCCGGAAAAATTTCTTACAAAGACTACCGCGAAATCGCACGGCGTATGGCGCTATTTTTAGATGGAGATTTTAAAGAAATCACGCAAAAAATTACCGCGCAAATGCAGCAGTGTTCAGCCGATATGCGCTATGAACAGGCCGCCGTATTTCGCAATTTTCTGCAGGCCCTTGAACATATGCGTGAGCGCGTGATTGTCGGACAATATAAAGATGAAAAAATCGCACAGGCGATAGAAAACTCCGATAAACTAAAACGCCTGGCACATATCGTGGGGCTAACACGCTTGCCCGCACACATTGAAGCGTTTGATAATTCTCATTTGTTTGGGCGCGAGGCCGTGGGCTGCATGGTTTGCTATATTAACGGAGAAAAAAATCATGAGCATTACCGGCGCTTTAAGATTAAATCCAAACTGCCCGCGCACGGCGGCAGCGATTTTACCATGATGCAGGAAAGTGTGTTTCGCCGCTTGCGCCAAATCAAGCGCGACCCGTCGCAAAAGCCTGATTTGTTTTTATTAGACGGTGGCAAGGCACAAATTACCGCCGCACTCAACGCGTGCAACAAGGCTGGATTATATATTCCTATGATTTCTTTGGCGGAAACGCACGAGGGTATTTACGTGCCCGGACAAGACGAAAGTATTAAGTTACCGTTGGGAGACCCCGCGCTGAATTTGCTTATGGAAATACGCGATGAAGTGCACCGTTTTGCTATTACCTATCACCGCAAACTACGCGGTAAGGCCGCGCTGTCTAATGAAGGACATCACGCAAATACGTAATTTAGGAATGCAGCTCGTACACATTACAAATAGCGCCGCAATTCTCATTTTCTAAAACGAGAGTACCACCTAAGGATTTACAAATTTTATCACCTCGGTTTAAGTACGGCGAATATGACACGCAAAGAATTTTATTAGCTGCATCTATTGTCTCTAAAAATTAATATGGGTCGGATTTCACCCGACAAAACATAAGAGTTGTCCTTGCAATTAGAACTTTTGGGGATGACAGGTTGAAGTGTTTCGGTGATGATGAGTGTTTGTGCTAACCATCTTTGTAAAGCCTTTAGAAAAAGGATCTTTTGGTTTATAAAAAACACCCCGGCGTTGACCCGGGGTGTTTTGTTGTAGGAGGAGATAGATACTACTCATTTTGAAAGGGGAACCGCTGCAGCAGGGTTTGGGACTGCAGCGGTTTGGGATAAAATCGGTCAGGACTTCATCTCCCGCTTTCTATACTATTAGAATACTAATTCAAGTGTAAAATAAACAGGGTCCTTGGACCCACCTCTGCCGGTTTTTTGTACCTAGATTACTTTGGGACTTTTGTGCTATAATGAAATGGGCTTTTTTGGCCCCCAAACAAAAAGGGAGTTTCTATGAAGAAAATCTTTTTATTAGCGGTGCTAGTGTGTGCGGGAGCGTGTCGGACGCTTCCTACTTCTTCGGAATGGATTACACGCGGAGACGGATATCTTAAAGACGGAAAAGTGCCTAAAGCCTTGCAGGCGTATAACCGTGCGGTCAAGTTAAATCCTAAAAATGCAGCGGCCTATGCCTCGCGCGGAGCGGCTTTCTTTTTTGGCGGAGATTACGCGGCTGCCCAAGACGATTTTATTGAAGTATTAAAAATTAATCCATACCAGGCTGATGCGTATGTAGCTTTAGGCTCGGCGTTGGCAGCCCAAGGCGATTATCAAAATGCCATGAAGCTGACCAACAAAGCCTTAATGCTGCAGCCCAATAAACCGGAGGTGTTTTTTACCCGCGGTGGGATTAATTTTATGTTAGGCGAATACGAGCAGGCTGTGCAGGATTATTCCATGGTCATTCGCTTGCGTCCGGCGGCAGATGTTTATAATGCGCGCGGGGCGGCTTATTTAAAGTTAGGCAAAGAAAAAGAGGCAGAAACAGATTTTGAAACGGCTAAATCGGGCACTGTCCCTGAAAAGTTAAACGTATACCGGATGATTGATTAGTTAGCCGGAGTCAGGGAACTTGCACGGTGGCAGTTGGTTTTGGTATAATAAATTACCGGATTTAAGTCACCGTAGCTCAGCTGGTTAGAGCGATTCTCTCATAAGGAATAGGTCGGTGGTTCGAGCCCACCCGGTGACACTTTTAAGGACTTTCTGCAAAGAAAGTCCTTTTTTGTGTCTTAATTTTTTACGCATTCCGTCGTAAAATTTGCTATAGTAAACCTAATGGAAAACAAAGCAATTTATGACGTGGCAATCGTAGGGGCTGGGGCCAGCGGGTTGACGTGTGCGCTGCAATGCGCGCGGGGCGGCAAGCAGGTGGTGCTGCTAGAAAAATCAGCTCAACCGGGGCGTAAAATTTTAGTCAGCGGAAATGGCCGTTGTAATTTAACCAATGCCTTCGTGTCAGCCGCTGATTACCGCGGTACGCCGCAATTGGCCGGAGCAGTGTTACAACAATTTCCTTTTGACAAGTGTGTGCAATTCTTTCACGAACTGGGCGTACTGACCACACAGGAATATACCGGGCGAGTGTTTCCGTTAAGCGGTAAATCCACCGCGGTTTCAGAAACGCTGCGTTTGGCCTGTGAAGAATCCGGCGTGAAATTGTGTGTAAACAGCGAAGTGACAAGCCTCCAAAAACAAAATTTATTTACATTAACTTTGCAAGACGGCACTAACTTGCAGGCAAAAAAATGTGTACTTGCGTGCGGTTCGTGTGCGTATCCGCAGGCCGGGGGAACGACTGCCGGATACCGGCTAGCCCACAGTTTAGGACATACCATTCTGACGCCCGTGCAGACCTTATGCGCTTTGAAGGTTAAAGAGAAAGCAGTTTCGCGTTTACAGGGTATCCGTGCGCAGGTGCGGGTAACAGCCTGGCGTGGTACAGCGCAAGAAGTACAAAGCTCTGGCGAAGTGTTGTTTACTCCATACGGACTATCGGGGCCTGCGGTACTAAATATCAGCGGTCCGGTGGTGCGTGCGTTATCGGATGGCCCAGTGAAAGTGGAGCTGGATATGTTGCCGGAAATATCGGATAAAAAAACCTTTTTGAGCAAGCGTATAGATTGTTTTGGAAACAGGATACCCAAGGCTTTTTTTGCCGGGATGTTGCACGACAATATTATTAATTTACTTCTGGATTTCGCGGGGCTGCGCAAACATATTCCCGTTAGAGAATGGACGGAAAATACGTTACAAACCGTGGCGAATATTTTAGAAGCATGGCCGTTTACCGTACTGTCGGCGCGTCCCTGGCAAGAGGCCATGGTGGCGGCGGGGGGTGTAAAAGGCCCCGAAATAAACTATAATACTATGGAGTCCCGTTATTGCCCCGGCTTATATGTAGTGGGGGAATTGCTTGATGTGGACGGACGCAGCGGCGGATTTAATTTACATTTTGCCTGGGGGAGCGGATATGTGGCTGCCCGGGCGATTACAGAGGAGTGAACTTATGCCGGAAATTATACGTAAAACAGCGAACCTGACGGATCCTGCCACGGTGGGATTTGTAAGAACTTATCTGGTGGACGGGCAAGAAGTGTACCGGGAAACCTTGGACAAAAATTTGGACATCGTAAGCTGCGAAGGGAAACTGCCTGATGGCACCGTAAAGGAATTTTTTGAAAACGGTAAAGTTTATTTTGAATGTGAATTTAAAAACGGGGTACGTGACGGAGCCTGCCGTATTTATTTTGACAACGGAAAAGTCAGTATTGAAAAATACTATGAAAACGGCCAGTTGCAAGGGCCTGCGCGGGTATATATGCCGACGGGTCGCTTGCATAAGGAAATGACTTACGAACAAGACAGCCAAACCGGACGCCAAACTAAATATTATCCGTCTGGGAAAGTATTGGAAGTGGCAGAATACTATAAAGGATACTTGAACGGTTTGTGCCGAACTTATACACAAGAAGGCGATTTGCGTTCAGAATGTATGTATAAGAATGATAAATTGGTGGGCGATAAGATTATTTATCATTCCAACGGTGCTGTTGCGTTGATTTCTCCGCATAAAGACGGCAAACCTAACGGTGTAACTAAGAAATTCCATGAGGACGGCACGCTGGCAGAGGAGTGGTTTTTTGAGGACGGCGTACTTACCTTAAAGAAAGTATATTAATTAGGTGTTTCACTCTCTGTATAAAAAAGGCCCGCTTATTAAGCGGGCCTTTCAGCAGCTAAATTCTTTATTCGTTTTCTTCTCCGTAATCACGCACAAATAACAAAATGTAGGCCAACAGAGAGACGCCAAAAAACATTAAGAAACAATACGAAAACCACCATAATTGTGTTAAGCGGTTGTAATCCAGCAGAATAGATTGTTGGATTAAAGATACCAAAATCCATGTTAAATACGCCCAAACCGCTGCGGTTATGATCTTTACGCACAAATCCACCAAACCCCACACGAAACCTTTGGCTGCAAACGGTTTAATAAAGAAGTGATATATACTGGTCATAACTTTATTGTATGTTTCCTGGGCCTAAATGTCAAATTTATTGTTGAAAAGCCGGGTCAGTGGCATTGTAACCGAAGTCGGCCGGGCTGAGTACACTGTTCTCAAATCCCGCCGGAGCGGTATCATTTTGTTGCGGAGCCAACGGGTCGTTTTGCAAGGCCTCTGCTTGCTGGATTTCTTCCGGGGGAGTAGTTTGGGAAGGCGCTGTTTCCGGTTGGACAGCAGGGAGGATTACCTTGCGGTTTGGTTTCTGTTTGTGAGTCTTTTTAATGGTTAGTTTCGTTTTAGACTCTTCATTTTTTTGTATAGCCAGGTTACGCTGCTCTTTTAATGCTTGCAGTGCGGTATCATCTGCCTGTTTTGCCGACGAAATGGGTAATGTGTCATTCCGAAAAAGCGGATACGAAGCCTGATCTACGTATACCTGGTGAACTTCACTGGGGGTATATTTTTGAAATGTTTTTGTATCCTTGGGGAGAGATTTAGTATTGGATTTTTTGGGATAAATTACTTCATGTGTTTCGGAAAAAATCACTTCACTTCCCGCCTTGGTTTGTTCTGTTTCCGGCTCCTGCGTCAGACAGCGCTGCACTTTTTCTGTAGTGGATTTATCTAAATTACTGTCCACGCGGGTTTGGCAGGTAGAAGCAGAACACAGCGGTACGGCTAATAAGACGCCTGCTAAAACGGCAGTTAAGTTTTTCATTTTATTCTCCTTGAAATTATACTTATTTTCATTATACAAAAAGTAAAACGCTTCGGCGTGTTTTTCGGATGCCGTTTGCTGCGTTAAATTACCCCTTGACTCGTTATATATCCGAAAATTAAAAGAAAGGAGAATAATATGAAAAAAGCATTCACATTGATTGAATTATTAATGGTTGTTCTATTCACCGCCATACTCCCGACGATTGCCCCGCCCAAATACGGATAGCTTGCAAAAAATCCTCGGGAAAATCCTAGAGATTTTAAATATACCCTTCAAACCGCAGCAGGTCCTGGTTTTTTGCTTTGGCGCGGGCCGCGGCGCGGATAGCCCAGCCAAATGGCGCACAACGCGCCTATTCCCAGCAAATACGGATAATACAAATACTTCATAATGGACAGGGGGGAAAGCCCCGCCAGTCCGGCCGCCATTAAAAGTTGCGCGCCGTACGGAAGGATGCCCTGTACAAAGCAGGAAAAAATATCCAATAAACTGGCCGAGCGGTTGGCCGGAATTTTAAAGCGCATGGCGATTTCCTTGGCAATCGGTCCGGCCATAATTAGGGCAATAGTGTTATTGGCGGTGCATAAGTTAGCTAAACTAACTAATCCGGCAATGGAAAATTCTGCGCCGCGTACCGACTCCGTGTGTGCGGTCATCTTTTGAATAATCCACGCAAAGCCTCCATTAAGACGTATCATTTCCAGCATACCGCCTGCCAAAATCGTTACTACAATTAACTCGCTCATGCCGCCAATACCCGTACCTATAGCGCCTGTCCAGCCCCATACATCAAACGCAGCCGTGCAAAGCCCAATCAGCCCTGCCAGTATTGTGCCGCACAGTAAGACCAGCATTACATTGACCCCGCTTAAAGCTGCCGCAAAGACTGCAAAATACGACACTACGTGTAGCCAGTTGACTGGGCCAACCGCGTATGAGGTTACTACCTGCGCGCCCATTGTAAAATAGAGCAGCATACTCAGTACGGCAAATGGCCATACAATGCGCAAATTAGTGCGGAATTTATCCTTCATGCGGCAGCCTTGAGTGCGGGTGGCTACGATGGTCGTGTCCGAGATAAAGGAGAGATTATCGCCAAACATCGCCCCGCTAACTACGGCGGCTACCATCAGGGCCGGGGCAAAGGTCGTTTTGTCTGCCAGGCCGGAGGCAATCGGTGCCAACGCTACAATCGTACCGACAGATGTTCCCATAGAAACCGATATAAAACACGCCGCCAAAAATAAGCCGGGTACAATTAAATTTTCCGGTAGCAACCACAAAGTTAAATTAACCGTACTGCTGACCGCACCGCAATCTTTTGTCGTTTGTGCAAAGGATCCCGCCAAGATGAAAATCAGCACCATTAGCATGATGTTGGGATTAGCAGAGCCTTTGCAGAATTGTTCAATACGTTCTTGCAGCGGCCCGTGGTTCATAGCAACAGCTACTACGCAGCCTAACACAAAAGCCACGGTAATGGGCATTTTATAAAAATCACCTGCTGCCAGTGAAATAACAACATACGCCGCTAAAAATACCCCGAGCGGTAACAGTGCCCAGGGGTTTGGCGAAATGGGAGTTTGTTCCATAGATATTTATTATATAAATTACCAGCGGAGCCGTGCGATAAGTGTGCGGAAAACAGTCCTGTTATTTCAGCGGGAAAAAACAAAAGCACGCTATTTTTTGTGTTAACTATTTATTTTATACTAGTTTTATATACATAAAACAGTGTATAATATAAATATGAAAAGGTTATTTTTCTGTTTACTGGGGGCATTGCCCTTGGGGGCCTGGGGTGTTCCTGTACATCAGGTAACGGCGGAAACTTCGCATATGTCGGCAGATACGCTGACCAAACGCTTCAGTTTAAAATCCGGTGATTTGTTTACCGAACAAGCTTACGCAAAAGCCAAGCGGGATTTGCAAGACAGTCACATTTTCCGCACGCTGGAATTTGTGGAAAAAGAACACAAAGATGGTATGGATATTCATATCAAGGCCGATGACCGTACCTATGTGCTGCCGCTATTTTTTGGACTGAGCGGCAACAAACACACGGTGGGAGGATCAGTGCTGGTGGAAAATTTATTTAAAAAAGGAGAAAGCGTTTCTTTGTTTGTTGGCGGCGGGCGGGACGGGTTTGATACGCATGGCGATGTAAAATGGGGCAAACACAAAATCTCGGCCGGGTACTCACATATTAATTTTGAACAATACTTTTACGAGGGAGGTTGGAGCAGCGCAAAAAATATTTTTTCTGCTGCAGATGATAAGGGAAAACACAGCGGTGTGCTGCTTGGTAAAATAAAAGGCCGGCAGGATGATTTATTTTTGTCTTACCAGTATTGGTTTTCCAGTGTGTGGAATTTTTCGCTTACGCCACAGTATGAGTATTACCGGTATAAAAATGACGCTTTAGATGGCGGCAATCATTCGTATGTAACAGTAGGTTTACAATATGCGGACCAGGTGCGCACCGGTCTAAGTATGGAAAAGCTTCTTAGAAAGGAGCTATTGAAAAAAGAGGATATGCTGCGCGATTTGCCGCGCGTGCGGACAGGGAAACTGGCGGAGATTTCATATTCGGCAGGCGGCCATTGGACGGGAAGTGAATATGACATTGAAAAACTGGCTGTAGGCGGGATGTATTTATGGGAACTGAAAGCACGCCATATTATTGCCGTTTTTGCCAAGGGACAGCGGGCTTTAAAAGCGCCGTTTAGTAATCAAATTCAATCCTCAGATTTGTTGTTTGGTATGGGAATTTACGACCGGGAACAGCGCGGTAAAGGCGGTGTTTCGGCGGGGATCAGTTTTACTTATTTCCTTTTGCGTAATAAAACCGGGATTTTGGATTTGACTCCTTTTTACGAACAGGCCTATATTACGTCCGGCGGTCGGTCGTATGAACCGCACAGCGGAATAGGGGCCAGCTTGGGATACCGTCTGTGGCGGATTGCGCTGCCCATCAATCTGACTTTTACCCACAATCTCAATGACGGCAGTCATCATGTGGGTTGCAAAGTAGGGGGGCACTTTTAAGTTTTACTTTTTTACTTATCAAACGGCTTCCGATTTGCATAAAATCATTTTTGTTGTTTCTTCGTCGGGAAAAATAAAAAAGTGTTGTTACCCCTGTTAGGGTTCAGTACATTTGAGACTGTAAGAACTGCATGGGAGACATCAAAAATCCATCCTTATCTACTAAACTTCTATGGGGTCTCTGCTCATTATAATATTTTGTCCACTCCTCCAGCTTAGCATTTAATA
>JAZNWO010000057.1:0-5138 GCA_045593365.1 Candidatus Avelusimicrobium sp. | reverse complement strand
GGCATACTCGCTGCCATAGCACTGCCACAATATACATTGGCGGTAGAGAAAGCGCGCGCTACAGAAGCAATAACCAATATTGCCTCCATTAAACAACAAATGGAACTGTATATCCTAGAAAACGGATTCCCCGCCAGTGGTGGAGTTTACTACAAAGACTTCGCCTCTGTAGATTTATCCGGTGGATCCTGGAATGATAAGACGTACGTATCAAAAAATTTTGGGTACTACGCGGAAATCGACCGAAATCGAGGCTACATTGAAGTCAAACCAAACAAAGATTATGACACCTATGTATTTGCTACACAAACTTATCCTCACGAAAATTATAATGAAGATTCACCTGTAGGGGGGTGGTATGGTTCTTGTGTTACGCAAGAAACCGATATCGGCCGTAAAATCTGCAAACAATATGAAAGTCTAGGTTGGAAATATGTAGATGCAGAACTCTAATTGTTTTCATATTTCTTACGCAAAACAGCCCGGTCAAAAGACCGGGCTGTTGCCTGATATTTAAACCTTATTTATCAACTACTTCGGCTTCTACCACATCATCTTTGCCGCCGGCATTGGCTTGCGCACCCGCATTGGCCGCAGCGTCCGGACCAGGTTGTGCACCCGCTTGAGCACCGGCCGCGCCCGCTTGTGCTTGTTGTGCTTTGTACATGGCTTCGCCCAATTTTTGGCTGGCTTGCAAAGCGGCATCTTTAGCGGTTTTGATTTTGGCCGCGTCGTCGCCTTTTAAGGCCTCGCGCAAATCGCCCAACGCACGGTCAATGGCCAAGCGGTCGTCTTGCGATACTTTATCGCCGTAGTCTTTCAAGGCCTTTTCGGTTTGATAAAGCACACTGTCGCCCTCGTTTTTGGCTTCCACAAACTCTTTGTGTTTTTTGTCTTCTTCAGCAAATTTCTCTGCGTCTTTGACAAATTTTTCCACTTCGGCGTCGCTCAGTTTATTAGGTGAGCTAATGGTAATGTGCTGTTCTTTATTAGTGCCGAGGTCTTTAGCCGATACATTCAAAATACCGTTAGCATCAATATCAAACGTCACTTCAATTTGCGGCACGCCGCGCGGAGCGGGCGGGATACCGTCTAGGTCAAATTTACCTAAAGGCACATTGTCTTTTGCCATTGGACGTTCACCCTGCAATACGTTAATGGTTACCGCCGGCTGATTGTCAGAAGCAGTAGAGAACACTTGCGTTTTGCGCACCGGAATCGTGGTGTTGCGTTCAATTAAACGGGTGCATACGCCGCCCAACGTTTCCAAGCCGAGTGAGAGCGGAGTCACGTCCAAGAGGAGCACGTCTTTTACTTCTCCTGTTAAAATACCGGCTTGTACACTGGCACCGATTGCCACACATTCCATCGGGTCAATGCCGCGTTCAATTTTCTTACCGACGTGATCTTCCACATATTTTTGCACAATCGGCATACGGGTCGGGCCACCCACCAAAATAATGCGGTCAATTTCATTAGCGGAAAGTTTCGCATCGGAAATCGCTTGGTCAATGGATTTACCGCAGCGTTTAACAATGCTGTCCACCAAGCTTTCCAATTTGGCGCGGGACAATTTGAGTTCCAAGTGTTTCGGCCCAGTAGCATCGGCGGTAATAAACGGCAAATTGATGTCGGTTTCCATGGTGGTGGAAAGTTCAATTTTGGCTTTTTCAGCTGCTTCTTTGAGGCGCTGTTGCGCTTGTTTATCAGCAGACAAATCAATGCCGGTAGATTTCTTAAATTCATCTACCATCCACGCAATAATGGCATTGTCCATATCCGTACCGCCCAGCTGTGTATCGCCGGAAGTGGACAACACATCAAAGGTACCTTCTTTACCCATTTCCATAATGGTTACATCTAGTGTACCGCCGCCCAAGTCAAAGACCAAAATCTTTTGTTCTTTGCCGGCTTTATCAATCCCAAAGGCCAGGGCAGCCGCAGTCGGCTCGTTAACTAGGCGCACCACTTCTAGGCCTGCAATACGGCCGGCATCTTTGGTGGCTTGCCGTTGGTTATCGTTAAAATAAGCCGGTACGGTAATCACCGCTTTTTCTACCGGTTCCCCCAAAAAGGCTTCGGCATCTTTTTTTACTTTCTGCAATACAAAAGCGGATAATTGTTGCGGCGTAAATTCTTGTCCGCGCAAATTGTATTTATAATTTTCCCCCATTTTGCGTTTAAACGCGGTTACAGTGCCTTCGGGGTTGGCAATTGCCTGACGGCGGGCCGGCTCACCCACTAAACGCTGACCGTCTTTTGTAAAAGCCACATAAGAGGGAAATGCTTTGCCTCCAATAGAGCTTCCTTCCGCAGATGGAATAATGGTTCCTCTGCCGCCTTCCATAACCGCCGCGGCGGTGTTAGAAGTTCCTAAGTCAATACCAATAATTTTAGCCATAATACTTTCTCCTTATGAAAATTTTATTTTTGTACTTCTTCCTGTGCTTTCCCCACTACTACGCGGGCCGGACGCAACACTTTATCGTCCATGGTAAACCCCATTTGCACTTCTTCCAAAACGATACCGTCTTGCTCCGGCTGAGCCGGAATAACAGCAATCGCTTCGGCGGTTTGCGGGTCATAGGGTTTGCCCACTACATCCATTTTTTTTACGCCTTCGCTTTCAAAAGCTTTCTTAAGTTCCCCCAATACCATTTTAATACCGCCCACCAAACTGGCATCTGCTTTTTCGGTAGCTTTTTCCAAGTTTTTTTCTTGGCGCAATAATACTTCGTATGCGGGCAGTAATTTTTCCACAAAGTCCTTTTTGCCATACGCCAAGAAAGCGGCTTTTTCGCGCTCGGTGCGCTTGCGGAAATTTTCAAAATCCGCACTTAATCGCACATATTTTTCGTAATAGTCCGGTTGGTCTGTTTCAGCAGGCGCGGCGGGCTCTTGCGGCGCGGTTTGTTCTGTTTCTTGCGGCTCTTCTACTTCTTGCGGCGTTTCTTCTGCCGTGTGACGATGTTTCTTACTCATAATCCTCATCCTTGCCGGGCAGCGCGTTCCACGCGCTGATACTGCCTTCCAGCAAATCCCCCATTAATTTCACCAGTGACATCACTTTGGTGTACTGCATGTGTTTTGGTCCGATAATGCCTAACATCCCTACCGTTTTATCCCCCGCGCGGTAGGCCGAAGATACAATACTGACATTTTGCAACTCTTTGATTTCATTTTCACTGCCAATACTGACGGCTACATCCTTGCCGCTACGGCGCAAATCATCCATTTTCTCGGCCAGTAGGCCTGATAGCCGTTGGCGCTCCTCCACCACACGCATCATTTGGCGCAAATCCTCATAGTCGGATTCTTCGGTATTTTCCAACATACGCCCAAGCCCTTCAATATATAATTCTTCGGCGGTGGCGCGCGGCTTTTGCATATCTTTCAAAACCTGCACTGCCACATCAGCTACATCGGCCACTTCACGATGTTCGGCTTGGATATATTGCCATAAAAACTGTTGCGCTTCTTTAAGCGTCATGCCTTCAATTTCACTATTAATGAAATTACTCAAAAGGCGCAATTTAGCAGGAGGCAAATCGTAGCCGAGTTTGACGGGCCAGTGGCGCACCTGGCCCGATTGCATCACGAGCACCGCTAGTAGCATCCCCGAGCCTAAAGGCAAAAAATCCAAGCGTTTGACTTCCTGCTCTTCTACGTTGGCTGTGTATACAAATCCCGCCGCGCCGGAAAGCCGCGCTAATAAACGCGACGTGTGCAGCATTACATTATCCAGTTCGCCTACGCGCTCATCATATTGTTTTTCAATACGGGCTCTTTCTTGCGCAGCCATCCGCTGGATGCCGGTTAAATAATCCACATAATAGCGGTAGGCTTTATCGGTAGGAATACGCCCGCCAGAAGTGTGCGGTTGGTAGAGGTACCCCTCCTCTTCCAAATCTTTCATAATGTTGCGGATCGTGGCGCTAGAAATGTCTTTGAGTGCGCTGTCTGCAAGCAGCTGCGAGCCAATCGGGCGGCGGTTCTCTACGAACTGCTGTACCACCCAGCGCAAGATTTTTTCTTTGCGCTCTTTGGCTACTTCGGGTTTTAAAATTCTCATACGCTATACCTTTTCCGCCGACGGTTAAGTGCGTTTTATTTTAGCACTCTTTCAAATAGTCTGCTAATAGTATAGCACAATAAATTTATTTTTGTCAACCCCTTTTTTAGATTGCTAATTTTGAAAGGGAAGCTTATTCTTTTCTACAACCAATACGAATAGTTCGTGCGGACGGCTTGACCAAGCGTTTTACAGAGATTTAAGCTACGAGCATCCTTACGTGGGGCAAGGCAGAAAATTTTATCCTCATATCCTTTATTTGTATTAGACAGATGGTTGAAATAAAATTCTATATGTATATTAAAATTATCGTTTGCATACGTGCCCATAAGGGTTTCACTTCCAATAAGATTACATTTTAATCCAATCTCATAACCACCTTTATCCAACGCATAATACCCTGGATCCGCATCTGGCTCTGTTTCTTGAAATCCTGCAGGCAAATCTATCCCTAATTCCGTGCAATCTGCCGCGTATCTGTCATTTGCTAAATAAAACACTTCCTGCTCTGTTTTAATATTTCTTAAAAGAACAAACAATTCGCTCGCCCGTGCCTTATCCACTGCCTTTTGGTATTGCGGCAGCGCCACTGCGGCCAATATGCCAATAATTAAAACAACGACCAACAACTCTATTAGTGTAAAGGCTTTCCTCATGTCCTCTCTCCTTTCTTTCAATCTCCGGATACTAAAATTATGCCAAAAAAAAAAAACGAGTCAAGGGGTACTTATTTTGGCGCAGCAAACACTATTCAAAAAACGGCACGTAAAAAGTAGCGTGCCGTTTTTTGTTTTTCAATCAAACAAACCATAACATAAGGCCGTCATCCCCGAGGACAAAAAAGAGCTGTCATTCCCGAGTGTCCGGCGGCCCGCAGGGTTCGGCAATCTCCCGTTTCCTTGTCTTTACTAAATAAGGTCTTTTCCTTATAAATACAACCAATAAGGGAGATCCCCGATAGAAGCTTTCGGGGATGACATTTATTTGATAACGGCCTTTTTTTATGGGTCGTTTTTAGATATAAAACTTAAAAAAGTGAAGGTAGGCCTTGACTCGTTTTTTTTTT
>JAZNWO010000056.1:0-4140 GCA_045593365.1 Candidatus Avelusimicrobium sp. | reverse complement strand
GTCATCCCCGAGGGCCGGTATCGGGGATCTTGTTGTTTTCTAAGGCTGAGATTCCCGATGACAACTTTCGGCAATGACAAAGGGTTCTTATTTTGTGTAAATGCGTGATTTTTCATACAATCTCCTTTCTCCCAATTTCCGGATACTAAAATTATGCCAAAAAAAAAAAACGAGTCAAGGGGGTGGTATTTTGACGCAGCAAACGATACTTAAAAAACGGCACGCAAAAAGTAGCGTACCGTTTTTTGTTATCAATTAAATAAGGCCGTCATTGCCGAGTGTCTCACACTCCACGTCATCCCCGAAAGCTGTAATCGGGGATCTCTTTTTTTCCAATAAAATTCAAAAAATAAAATCAGTCACGCAATAAAAATATTTTGGCGGGAGAAGTGGCACCCTTGACTAAAGAGAGTTTTTCTTCAGGCAAGCTTAAATGGGCCGCTAGTGCAGCGCGTACGGCAGCATTGGCCTGTCCGCGTTCGGCAGGTGCCTTGACCCAAATTTCAAAGGTGTCAGCGGATTTTTGCAGCAGTTTGTCTTTTTTTTCGTCCGCGTGCACTTTCACTTTCAGATAAGTTTGCATACCTGTTATTATAATAAATGTAGCCTAAATCTGTACCCGCAAAAAATCCCCGCTACACGGGCGAGGATTTAAAAGGAGGTTATCCATTTATTTTTCTGTTTTCTCTTGTTCAAACATACCGCGCAAAAATTCCTCCACCAATGGCTTAGCACCCAGCCCTACTGCAATAGCAAAAGCTAACCCTAAGGAGGCCAGTAAAACTACTGTTACCTGATTAACTAGCACACTAGCAAAGCCTAAATTTTCCACCGCTACCAAAGCAAAGAAAAACACAACAAATCCATACACTGCCCGTGATAAAAGCAGGCCACCTTTTAAGTTATTGGCTTTGGCGGAATTTTCAATAATATTGCCTAACAATTTGCCAATGAGCAATCCGGCAAACAAAACCAGTACCGATACAAACAGCGTCGGAATAAACGCTAAAAACCGTGTAAACAAATCGCGCAGTACGTCTAAATGCAGTACATCTGCTGCTAATATCACCGAATAAAACGTAACGGCCCAAGCCAGCACAAAAGCTATGATATACGTTGGCGATTTCCCCAGCCCGAAACGCACACACAGTTCATTAATGCCCAACTTGGAGGTTTTCTCGTCAAAATTGAATTTACCAAGCCACTTTTTAGTGTAAGAGCCAACCCAACGGGAGATATACAGCCCGAGCACCAAAATTAAAATAGCCGCCATCAAAGCAGCCAACACCCGCCCGGTTTGTTGGGCCAGCGCTACAAAATGCGTACTAATTTGTGAGGATATGGTTTCTAAGTTCATAATTTCTCCTTTTTTTTATTGTAGCAAAATTTAAATTGCTAAAATAAAGATATGTCAACTATCCAGTACCTCAAAGGAGTCGGTCCTGCAAAAGCGAAACTATTTGAACACCTGGAAATCCGCACGGTGGCAGATTTACTGCATACCTATCCGCGTACGTATCAGGACCGGCGGGAGAACGCTTCCAATAATGGTCTCAATCCTCCTTCACTAGTCGTATTTAAAGGACGCGTACTGCGGGCGCAAACCGTGCCGGCACGGTCCGTATTAATTTTTAAAGCCTTCTTAGCAAATGAACAAAACCACCAAATAGAATGTACCTGGTTTAAGCGGCGCAGCTTGCGCAATTTTCGTTTTGATCCTTTTGCCACCTTAAAAAAAGATTTCAAAACCGGAGCAGAAATTTGGGTTATCGGACGGCGTGAAAACCGTAACAATTTTTTAGATACTAAAATTACCGTGGAAGAATACTACCCGGTGGCAGCGCACGACAGCGTGTGGCACGCCGGACGCATTACGCCGATTTACAGTTTAACCGAAGGACTGACCAATAAACAATTCCGGCAATTTATGCACGCCGCGCTGGCCCAATCCCAGGCACAAGACGAACCGGATATTTTACCGCCTGCGCTGGCAGCAAAGCGCCGTTTTATTTCCAACCGCCAAGCATTGCAAGCGGTACATTTTCCGTCCAGTTTGGCAGAACTGGAAAATGCCCGAGCGCGCCTTGCGTATGAGGAATTTTTACTTTTGGCCACCGCGTGGGGTATCAAACGCACACAAACTAAAACCGTTTCAAAGGGGTACGGTTATGAGATTAAAAAACATTTGCTAACTCCCTTCCGTCAAAATTTAGGTTTTGATTTTACAAATAGCCAGAAAAAAGTGATTAATGAAATTTTTGCTGACCTTCAAGCCGACTTACCTATGAACAGACTTTTACAAGGCGATGTCGGCTCAGGTAAAACAATTGTCGCACTGTCAGCCATATTACTAGCCGCCGAAAACGGCTATCAAAGCGCGCTTATGGCACCGACGGAAATTTTGGCAGAACAGCATTATTTAACCTTTCAGAAAATTTTGAAAAAACTTAAAGTACCCGTGGCAGTACTCACCTCCAGCACCAAAACGCCGGAGCGCAAAAAGATTTTGGCCGCCTTGGCCGACGGCAGTCTTACGGTGGTGGTAGGTACACACGCACTAATACAGGACGATGTCAAATTTAAAAATTTAAAGCTGGCAGTGATTGATGAGCAGCACCGCTTTGGCGTCAAACAGCGCGGCAAATTGAAAGAAAAAACTGCGCGACTAGATTTATTGACCATGACCGCCACACCGATTCCGCGCACCTTGGCACTGGCATTTTACGGCGATTTGGCGGTGTCCACTTTGACTGAACTTCCCCCCGGACGCCGCCCGATACAAACGCGCATGGCCGACGAATTTCAAGCACAGCATATCGTCAAAGAAGAAGTAGAAAAAGGACGGCAGGCCTACATTGTTTATCCGCTGATTGAAGAAAGTGAAAGCATTTCTGCCAAGGCGGTTACGGAAGAATTTGAAAAGTTAAAAACAATATTTCCGCAATTCCAGCTGGCTATGTTACACGGGCAAATGAGCCGCACGGAAAAAGAAAAAGTGATGGCCGATTTTGCCGCGCACCAAACGGATATTTTGGTCGCCACGCCCGTCATAGAAGTAGGCATTGATGTGCCCAATGCCACCGTCATGGTCATACAAAATGCGGAGCGTTTTGGACTAGCCAGTTTACACCAGTTGCGCGGGCGCGTGGGCCGCGGACAGCATGACAGCCAATGTATTTTGGTTGCGCCGCATCAAGGATCTATTTCGCGTGAGCGCCTACGCATTATTTGCGATACGACCGACGGATTTAAAATCGGCGAGCGCGATATGCAGCTGCGCGGCCCGGGCGAAATTTTGGGTACGCGCCAGTCGGGCGATTTTGAATTTAAGGCGGGTGATATTTTCAAGGACCGCAACATTTTACAATGGGCCACCGAAGACCGCGACGAGCTTTTAGCCGCCGACCCCTTGCTTAAAAAACCCGAACACGCGGCTTTCCGCGCGCGGCTGTTGGAGCTGTACCAAAACAACTGGCACTTGATTGACTTGAGTTGACTGCTTCCAACTAAAAATAGTAAAAATTGTTATCTAAATTAGTACTATCATATTCCGCATCCAGTTGTCCGCCGAGCGATTTGCACAAGTTTACACCTGCCTCGTCCGTTCCATAACACCAGCACTTTCCTGCATGGTCGTATCCATTATTTTGGTAGTAGCAAAAATAACGCGCCATATTTCTACCCAGTTTAATACCACCCACTCTGTCTGTACATAAGTCTATGCGCGCTTTACCCGGTATAACAATCCGTTCCCCGTCGCAAACGGAGCTCGGTGATTCATGCGGCGGCATATCAATATCCAATTTATCAAAACTATTGGCATATTCATTATTTGCCAAGTAATAAGCTTCCTGCGCCGTCACGATACCGCGCACCAGTGTCATCAGCTGCATATAATGGGCTTTTTCTACAGCCTTTCGGTATTGCGGCAAAGCCACTGCGGCGAGTATGCCGATAATTAAAACAACGACTAACAATTCAATAAGTGTAAATGCACGCGCACGCGCCATTCCCAGCGCACACCCACTTGTCATCCCCGAGAGCCGGTATCGGGGATCTCGTTTTTTTCTAAGGCTGAGATTGCCGAACCCTGCGGGCCGCCGCGCATTTAGCAATGACAAAGGGTTCTTATTTTGTGTA
>JAZNWO010000055.1:0-15102 GCA_045593365.1 Candidatus Avelusimicrobium sp. | reverse complement strand
GGCGGGCTTTACATAGCTTGTTTGGCAGATAGATTTAGTCTGTTTACAGTAGAATTACTGACGGAAAACAAACACAAGAACTGAAGTTTTACGAAAAATAGATTAACTTAAAATTATATTTAAATTAATCTGTTTTAGTTATATTTTAATTGTTTTTACTTTTAAAGATTCCGATATTCCGCAAAGGCACCAAGAATAAATCTTTTTCATACTGGTTAAATGCAAAAAACCAAATACAGGCCGCATATATACCCGTTACTGTAACTGCCCGGACCACAAAACTAATCCACGTGGTTTGCAACGGAAGAAAATACGTCAGCAGTACGATTATACAAACAGCTGCGAAAATACCCGGGCAAATGCGTCCTATACTTCTAAAAAAACGCTTCATGTCTAAGCCGATACGCACATAGTGCCAGTTACCTATTAACCCAGGGCCTAACAATAAACAAAAAGCGGTAGGCACCGCGCAGCCAAACTCTCCAAATCGCTTGGAAAAAAATATACACAGGAGAATATTCAAAGCGGCTACCGCCAATTGGGCACAAGCTCTAAAGGCGTGTTTATTGAGTGCTTGCAAGACAGAAATCCCGATATTTTGGGTTACGTCCGGTATATAAGCAGCCATAAGGATAAAAGCTATGTAAAAACATTTTTCATAGCCCGGTCCAATCCATAAATAGATAAAAGTTTTTCCCAAAAAGAAGAAACCAATTACCAGTAGCATCATAAACATAAATTGCAAACGACCCAGCTTGCAAAAGATATTATTAATTTCTGTTAACTCTTTGGTACGGCAAGCCAAACTGGATAATTGTGGCAAAAACACACCACTCATCGTAGCCGGCAAGAAAATCATAAAAATTGCCAAGTGCATCGCAATGGCGTAATTAGCTACAGCCTGCGGTCCTGAAAAAGCTCCCAACACCAGTTGGCCTACTTGCCAATAGGTTTGATCTGCAAGGGTAAAGAGAAACAGAAAAATTGAAAACCCAATGAGTTCCTTAGCAAGCGACTGGTCCGAAATATGCCATCCAAAACGGATTTGTAAGGCTTTTTTACAGTACAAATAATTAAAGCAAACAGCACTTATTTCTATTCCTGTTTGGGCCAAGACTAAATTGAGCGCAGAAGCCTTCCAAGCCAAAACTCCCCATACCACTAAGGGATACAAAAGCACTTTACATAAATTAATTCCGCGCACAAAAATAAAACGTTCGTGTGCATTTATAACAGCAGTAAAAAGATTGGAGAAAATGGCCAATACCATATTAAACAGCATTACCAGGAATATTTGTTTAGCCAAAAGCAAGTCCATAGCAGACAAGGTCTTGCCATACAAAGACGAAATAAAACAATAAAAAATCCCGCCCAAAATTAGTAAGATTAAGGCCATCGCCGCATATAAAGCACCAGAAGTAGCAATAATTTTTGCAGCCCGCGGACGGTCCTCTACTGCATAGGCCTGGGACAAATACCGTGTGGTAGTAGCAGATAAACCAAAGTCCATTATGGACAAATACATAATTAAGGAGCCCATCAGTTGATAAACTCCATACTGGTCCTTAGTCAAAAAATGCAAAACGAGGGGCACATACACTAGCGCAACAAGGCTCTGCGCTCCCATACCGATATATGATAAAACAACTCCTGCTTTCCGTTGATTCATAGAGTTAACAATGCACAGATTGTGGCTAATTGTCCAAAATTATTTTATCTCCTTATAATCTGCACGGTACCAATATACAAATAAAGCCACCGGAAATATAAGCCACATCCAAAAAGGCCGTCCGCTGCGCCGGGCAATTTCACGCAAGGGCATTTTAATTTTCATACCAAAACGCCAGAAGGTACGCATGAAGTAAAATTGGAGGTGTATATTCACGCCCGGCACAAAATAAGCCTTGTAGGATTGTAAAGTTCCTAGCTGATTTTCAAGCTGCAGCCGGGCTCCCGCGCGTGTCAAACCGTCTGGCAAATAAGCTCCCTGATAAAGGGCTTTATTTCTATACACCATTTGATATAAGCAACCCATCCAGGCCCATAAACAAATTTCCGAAAGGAAACGCTCGTTTGGAAATTGTGGAAATTGGTATTGTAAAAAAACAGCTGTCCGTATCACTTCAAACTGGTCTCCCCCAATCTGCCTGTTCATCCGGTAATGTACGTAATCGCTGAGGTAGAAATCCTTAGGAGGTCTTTTAGACATAAACCGACCATCCGGATATTGTTTCAAATAACTTATTCCGCCAATAAAGGGATTATCCTTATACAGCTGCCAGTCTTGTTCAATTACAGCAGCAGCCTGCGGCAGGAGGATATCGTCACTATCCACTATAGCAAGCATTTTTCCTTTGATATAAGGATGAGAGAAATTAAGAGCTGTATGTTTCCCGCCATTTTGTTTCTGATAGTATTTGATTTGAAAAGGGGCTTTCCCTAATAAAGACTTTACAACGGTTTGCGTATCATCTGTGGAACCATCGTCTATAATCAGCCATTCAAAATTACACTTAGTCTGCGCACACAGGCTTTTATATAACGCAGGTAAAGTATAGGCCCGGTTATAAGTAGGAGTCAAAACCGTTAAAAATACTTCCGCTGGGTTCATTTCTGTCCGCCTTTGCAAATCGTATCGTTTCCTGATACACGAGAATATATTTTTTGGTATATATACCTTATTCCCCGGAATTTAATTACACCGAACCAATGGGCCATACGAAAAGCCGCTTTCTTAGGCAAAAAACGATAAAGCCGTTGGTACCAGACTCGTTCATACTTCATCTCCTCCGTCCACCAGGAAGCCTCAAAATGATGAATACTATGAGTAGCAGAACAAAGCGTTGCCTTTTGCAAGAAAGGGTCCATGGGACAAAAGTAAGAAGTGGGGAAAACCTCTATTCCGTCCAAACTTTGGCGGGTGTTATTTTGTTTTAAATGATAATTTTCTACCAAAGACTGCGTTTGTACGCGCGGTGAAGGAACAAATTCTTCCTTAGGCATGGATTGTATTTCTTTTAACGTATGCACGGGTCTTAAAATGGCTTCATGTATTTCAAAATCAAGCGTTTCATAAGGCTGCATACAGGTTTTAATAACCGGGTTTCCTTTTTCTGCACCAAAACCAAGACCAAAATTAATAAAGTATTCCGATTCAAAACCGCAAAAAGCCGGATATTGCAGAAAATCGTCAAAAGGTTTTATCATTTCCACATCTGTATCTAAGTAAATTCCGCCGTAGTTATGGATAATATCCAAACGAGCATAGTCCGGAACAAAACCCCATTTTTTCTGTTGGCAGGCCTTTGCCATAAAAGCATTTTTCCGGACGTCATAATTCGTTTCATCCCAGCGTTTTATTTCATAATCCGGGCAAAAACGCCGCCAACTGGCTATACATTTTTGCGCCAATTCCGGCAGTGGCTTTCCGCCAAACCAACAGTAATGAATGACACGGGGAATCTTTTGTATCATACGGTTTGTTTTACCCTTTTTTATCTGTTTTGCAAGTATTCCTTCTCAATAAATTTGCCTACATCCGCCACATCGTACCCCGCCTGGCGCAAAACCTCCGTTTGGCTCTTGCGGACAAAATCTTTGGTAACACGCAAAACGGTATCTGCCCATTGGCGGGCAGGAACTTTGAGTGGTACGGCGGTTGAATTACACATAAAAGTCTCTTTTGCAATCACGTCAGACATCACGCAAGGCAACCCGGTAGCTTGCGCCTCTACAGCGACTAAAGGCAACCCCTCAAATAAAGACGGCAACAAAAACACATCAAATACCTGATAAAAATCCGCAACTTGCTGTTGTTCTCCCATAAAAGATACTGCGCGGGCCAATCCCAGGCGTTCTGCTTTTTGGCGGATTTTCTGTTCCAGTTCTCCTTGCCCTACCAGTACTAAACGGGCTTGCGGATTTTGTTTATAAATTTCGGCAAAAATATCAATTAAAAAAGTATAATTTTTCTGCTCGGCAAAGCGGCCTATATGCCCTACTACAAACTTATTCTCCAGCTGCAACTCGGCACGTTTTTGGGCACGCTTTTGCGGGTCATAGACAAATTTTTTCAAATCAATCCCATTGTGAATAAGTTTAAAGGACATACGCTGTCCGTACAAAGATTTCCCCGCCTCTTGGGAAACCGCCAAGCGGTCTGTGCTAAACAACCAAATCAAACAACGGTGCACCGGCAGCAGGATTTTTTGCTTGCGGGTAAGCGGTTTAGCTCCTAGAGCATAATGGGAAATGGTAAAACGCTTTTTAACACCTGCCCATTTGGCCACCATACAGGTTACTCCTGCAAAAAAATGTTCGTGTGTTTGCAACGCTTCGTAGGGGCCCTGCTCTTTCAGAGTACGGTACAAGCGGTACATAAATTTTAATTTTGCCGAAAGGGAATCCGTGGGTGAAAGAACAAAAATCCTTCCGCCGTAGCGGTTAATTTCCTCCACATACGGTGTTTGATATACAAACGGAACTCCAAAATCAAATTGGATTTTTTCGCGGTCTATATGGCGGTACCAATTCATAAGTACCGTTTCCGTACCGCCTAAATTCAAACAATAAATCCATTGAAAAACTTTTTTCATAACGAATGTGTTTTTTGTTTCCACCACGCCTTTAGCTTGGCATAAACAGGGTTGCGTCCGAATTGTTTATTAAACCACTTTTTAATCTTTTCCTTTCCAGATACCCAAGACCCGTCAAAATGATGTATCGCATAGGTGTGCGGAGTGATGAATAGTTGATGTGTCACAAGGTCTTTGGGATTAAAATATTCCTTGGGATAAATAAACACTCCGTCTATTTGTTGGATACCGGATTTGTTTTGCAGGCCGTGCGCGTTAAGTACTTCCGTCATATACATAACCACTGTTTTAACCTTTTTCATATCTGCTTTTCCGGTTGAATCTAAAAAATGGCTCTTTTGGTATATCTCCAATAGCTCCCGGCATACAGGCCACCCGGGCGGAACTCCCATTCCCAAACCGGGTGCTACTGCCAAGGTTTGCCCGCCTTTGGCATCGCTTTCAAACCCCATAAAAGGCCCCTTCTCTAAAATATCCTTTAACGGTTTGATAAGCTCCACATCTGTGTCAAAATAAATACCGCCCTGTTCATATAAAATCTTAAAGCGGGCATAATCACTCACAAAGGCCCATTTTTTGGCTTCATAGGCTTGTTGGCTATAAAGACACGCTCTCACATTAAAATTTGTTTCATCCCAGCGTTTTATTTCATAACCGGGGCAAAAACGCTCCCAACTAGCTATACACTTTTGCGCCAGTTTTGGCAGCGGTTTCCCGCCAAACCAACAGTAATGAATAATTTTAGGTATTCTCTTGTTCATTTATACACTTATTATATCTTAATCGGGCACTGAAACAAAAGAACTGCACCTATGAAGGATGCAGTTCTCAAATTTTCTTGCTTAAGACCCGGACATTTATTTGCCGTTTTCGGTATTGTCTGTATAGCCGTAATGGCTGTAGCCGTAGCGGCTATAACCGTAACGTCCGTACGAAAGCCCTTCCGGTTTATACTGGGATAATACCGCACCCAACACCTTAATGCCTGCTTTCTTAAGTTTATCTAAAGCCACTTGGGCCAGCTTAGCATTGGTTTTGCCGTATTGCAATACAAACACAACCCGCGGAATATATTTACCCCACAGTAATGTGTCCGACACAGGCAACATCGCCGGGCAATCTACCACCACCTGGTCATAGTTCTTCGTTGCCCATGCCACAAAATCAGCTAACTTAGGAGTATTTAACAACTCCGCCGGATTGGGAGGTCTCTTCCCGGCTGTCATCACAAATAAGTTCGGCACCTCTTTAACTGCTTGTACATTGGAAGCATAATCCGCAACTTTTGGATCAGCATCCCAAATGCGGCTTAGTCCCTTATCTGTAGAAAGTTTGAAAGCCCTGTGTAAACGCGCACGGCGCAAATCCCCGTCTACCAGTAATACTTTTTTACCTGCTTGGGCCAAAGCTACTAACAAGTTAGTGGACAAATGACTCTTTCCTTCCCCTTGCAACGCGCTGGTAATTAGCACAGGCGCACCGTGTTCCTGGGCTAGTGCAAAATCCAACATCGTACGTACATTACGCACGTTTTCAGCCAGCAGGGAATTGGTACCCGAAAGCATTGCTGCATACTCACTGGTTCTTTTTTTGCTTTTTTCCAGCGGAACAAAACCTAAATAAGCCAATTTAAGTTTGGTTTCCAAATCCTCAGAAGACTTAACACTTTGGTCCAAAAATTCTAACCCAAAAGCTAATAACAAACCTAGTAACGCTCCGCCAAACAAACCAATCACCAGGTTGAGCAGTTTGCGCGGGCGTACTGGCTTTTTAGGAGTTATCGCCGGGTCTACGACGCGGATATTATTTCCCGAAAATTGCCCGGACAATTCAATTTTGATGCTTTGGACCAGACGGCGCGTTTCAGTATTAATCTGTGCATTGATAGCATCCAATTGGTTTGCAACAGAAATAACTTCCGGATGCTGCGGCGTATATTTACCCATCAATCGCGCTAGCTGCCCGGACAATTGTGAAGCCTGCTGTTTAAGACTTTTGATAAAATCGCTGTTAACCACCTGGGGCATAGAATTGAGCAGTTCTTGTTCCTCGGCACTTTTTTCCGTGCTTTCCAACGCCTTGATGACGTCTTGCCCCATAGAAACACGGTTGCTGATGTTTTCTGCCACAAAGGTATTAGCCAAGGTATTGGCTGTTTCTTGCGCCAACTGTGGGTCATAAGCATAAACTGACACCTCTACCAGGCGGCTACGGGTAATCGGCTCCACCTTCATGGCCTTGGAAAGCTTAACCACTCCGCCGGGTTGGGCAAATTCTTCATACTGTCCCAAATCCATTTGGCGGTATACTTTTTCCAACAGAGAGCGGCTTTCCAACAGCTTATATTGGGTGCGGTAATAATCCTCCTCCGCCGAAAAAGAACCATAGGGGGTGGTTTCTATTTTTCCGGCATTTTCCTGGTTAATCATTAAAAGTGCTGTAGCCTTGTATGCCGGACGCATAAAGGTATTAACCAACAAAGCAATCACCACACCTACTGCCGCTAAAGCACTAATAAGCCAAAAACGCTTAAAGACGACATGGATAACTTCGCTTAAGTCCAGTTCTTCATTTGCCGTTACATTATTTTCCATACAAAATCCTTAAAATAAACTCTGCGGAACGAATACGACATCGCCCGGCAACAAAGCTATATCCATTGCTTTATTACCTTGTTTAGTGATTTGGGTCACATCCACATCAATGGTTTTTTGTTTTCCGTTCTCCATACGCAGAACACGTACCTTGGAAACCGCCGCTACATCTGTAAAACCTCCGGCAGAGGTAATCGCTTCCAAAATAGTCAACGGTTTTTCTGGCGGAATTTCAATAGAAGCAGGTTTCGCTACCTGGCCTAATACGTAGACGGTTTTATTTCCATATTCTTTAATCAGCATAGACACTTGCGGATTCTTCAAGTACATACGCAGCGCCTCGCTAACACGGCCTTCGGCTTGCTCTACGGTATAACCGGCAATCTGTACAGTACCTACCAGCGGATACGTTACCCCACCGTTGCCACTGATACGCAAGGTACGGTCCATATCCTCTTCCATAAAAACCTTGATTTCTACTAAATCTCCCGGTTGCAATACATAAGCTGCGGACTGGCGCACCTGGGTAATACCTTTGGAAATTTCATTAGGAACGGAAGCCACCGTCGTGTTTGGTTTGGGACTAGACGCAGAAGCGCAACCCCCTAATAAGGGCAACAAAACCCCCATGGCAATTAGAAACATACGTTTATTCATATAATATATTTTACCAAATATACTCTAGTTTATCTAGTTGGTTTCGTGGTTCTTGGACGAGAGCGCATATACAAAATGGACAGCTCTTTATCCTTCGGATATTTCTTTAGGTATTCTACAGCTGTTTGGTAGGCCAAATTCCTTAAACGGTCCTTTTCCGCCGGATCTTTTGTATGAAGCGAAGCATTATAATACGCATTTCCCAAACGTAACGCATAGTGCGGGCTGGGATAATAGGACAGCCCCCGGCGATAATATTGTTCGCGTGCTTCCATTTTGAGGTTACGCCCAAACACAAACAACCGCCACGCTCTGGTTTTCTGCAAAGGGATAAAGCAGGCAGCCGCACACAACAGTACTAGCAATATCCGCAGCCAACCAGACGGCCTCCACTCGCGGATGTGCCCTTTCCAAAAGCTAGGTGAACAAGCCAACCCTAAGGCCCAAAAGAATAGCATCGCAGTCGCTGGGATAAAGAAGGGGAAATCAGCCAACGCTCCTGTACACACCACTAGCAGGGTTCCTAGTAAAGCGGTCATTTTGATTTTTTTTACTGTTTCCAACTGCAGTAATCGCCGCCAGGCCAGTCCCAAAAACCATCCGATACCTGCCAACACAAGCGCACCGCCGGCATACCCTAAACCCAACAGCATTTCCAGCCAGTCACTATGCAAACGCTCTACATACGCATGGATTGGTTTTTCTACATACGTGGTAATAACTACCGGCATCGCCCCCACTCCAATTCCCCACACGGGGTAATCCTTTAAGATATTGCGAGCAGCCCGATATAACATTTTACGGGTTTCTATAGAGGTATCTTGTACCGTGCGTCGTTGGGCAAAGCGGTTAATTTCGTCTAAATGTGCACACGCCCAATACGTTCCCGCACCGAAAAGAGAAAGCACTAAGACCCATCCCAAACAGCGTTTGGCCCAGGTTTTAGGTATAAGTCCCGCACAACACACCGCAAACCAAAAAAGTCCGACAGATAAGGACAACATTCCGCCGCGCGAGCGGGACCATACTGCCGCCACGCCCAGCCACAAAACAGCCAACAATCCCCACACTTGCCGTACCCAAAAAGCCTTTTTGCCACCGGAAGCAGCTATCCTTGCGGACGGACGCGCCGCACACCACCATCCCAAACACAATACGGTACTTCCGGCTAAAAAAATTCCACCGTGGTTACGGTTAAAAAACGGACCATAACCGCCGCGCACGCCAACCAGTGCATGAATATACTCTCCGGAAGGTAAACACAAAGCGCAAAAAGCTATCGCGGCAGCACAAACTCCAGTCCATAACACAGCACGGGTGCCTGCTTGGGAAGTGGTTACCAGTTGCATTACCACAAACACCCAAGCTAAATACGTCACAAAATAAGAGGCATGTTCCAAACTGTACAAACGCATAAGGGTGGCCGGATACGGCGCAGGGTCCATAAGTAAGGTTTGCGTAGCTACGCATTGTATCAAAGTATAAAGCGTCAAAATACCCAATGTATACAATACAGGTTTAAATAGCGGCGTCAGGCTCAGGCTGCGACGGAAAAATAATGTCCCAGCCAATAATACACACACCCCGCCCTGGAAAATAGAAAACGCCCACGGCTCTGCCCCGGCAAAACTAAACGGAACAAAAAACAAAAGGATAATTAATAAAATCCGCAAAAATAAATCCATACGAGCATTGTATAAAATTTAGTATAGTAAGTACGATGAAAGTATTATTCGTTTGCCATGCCAATGTATGCCGCAGTTTTATGGCGCAGGAACTTCTAAAACATTTCTGCCCGCACGTACAAACTTTCTCCCGCGGTTTATATGTGGACCCGGCTTTGGAAGTACCCGACACCGTACGCCAATTTTTAATACGCCAACAAATCCTGCCTGCCCCACATACCCCCACCCAATTAGCCGTGGCAGATATGCAAGAAGCAGAGGTGGTATTGTTCATGGAACAACAACATTTAGAACAGGTTACGGATGCTTTTGCGCAATACACGGATAAATGCTATTTACTACTAGAGTTTGCGTATGGTAAGCAAAAGGATGTAATAGACCCAATAGGGTTAACCGGGCGAGCCTTTGACAAGCAAGCGACTATTCTATTAGACGCTGTGAGAGCTTGCGCCCAAAAATTATAATAACGCAGCTGTTTAATTTCCACTCCAGACACGACACTTGTTACTACATCCTACTTTCGGTTCTCCGCCAAACAACCGCTCTACACCGACTTCAAATATGCTAAAATTTATAGGTATTAGTATATTTTCATTTTATGGAGGCAGTATGAATACAGCCGCACAAGGCGGAGGGGCCAATTTGTTTCTGATGCTCTTCTTTGCCGCAGCAATTATCTTTATGTTCATGTCTGGCCGTGGACAAAAAAAACGCGAAGCCGAACGCCAAGCAAAAATCGCTGCACTTAAAAAAGGTGATCAGGTGGTTATTCCCGGAGGCATTATTGGAACGGTAGCCGGGTTTAAAGACAAGGCCGTAGAACTTAAAATCGCCGAAGGCGTAAAAGTTACCGTTTTAAAATCAGGTATCATCGGATTTATTTCTGACGAAACTAACACACAAGGAGGAGCCAACTAATGTCCAAATCGCTGGCCATTAAATGGATTGTAATTATTGTCGTATTGCTGGGTTCTCTAGCGCTGATTTATCCCAATTACCGCTGGTACTCTAAGCCCAATGAGGAACGTGTCAAACTGGAAGCGTTGGGCGAACGCCCGGCCCGTATGTTAAACTTAGGGCTGGACTTGCGCGGCGGCAGCAGTTTGCTGTTGGAACTGGATGTGTCCAAACTAAGCACCAAAGAACCGCTCAATGAAGCTATGGCGCGCGCCATTGAAATTATCCGCAACCGCATCGACCAATACGGCGTGGGAGAAACACAAATCACCCGCCAGGGCGACAAATGGATTTTGGTGCAATTACCCGGCGTGGCTAATCCCGCCGCAGCGGAAGCCTTAATCGGCAAAACCGCTATGTTGCAATTCCACATTGTCAAAAACGATACCACCGCTGCAGAGAAAGCCATTGCCAAATTAGAAAGCATGGACGAACCGTATGACCAAGACGGCGTATTAAAACCTGAAATTGCCGAGCTCTTGCCGGAAGAATACACCATATTCCGTACCAAGGACGGTGGATATAATGTGGTAGATAAAACCGCCAAAGTAACTGGTGCAGATTTGGAAAATGCCCGTCTGACAATGTATGGCGAAAATGGCTATCCCGAAGTTTCCTTCTCGTTTAATGCAGAAGGCGCCAAAAAATTCGGACAACTGACCGGGTCCAACATTGGCAAACAACTGGCCATTGTGTTAGACAATACCATTCAATCTGCTCCCGTAGTACAAAGCCGCATCACTAAGGAGGGCCGTATCTCCGGCACGTTTACCTTAGATGAAGCCAAGCAATTGACTATCGTCTTAAAAGCCGGTGCCTTGCCTGCCCCGGTGCGCGTAATTGAAAAGAAAACAATCGGACCCACCTTGGGTGAAGACTCTATTAAGTCCGGTTTAAGCGCCTCGTTATATGCGCTATTAGGTATCCTGCTGTTTATGATGATTTACTACAAATGGGCAGGTTTTATTGCGGATATCGCCTTGGTGCTTAACCTCATTTTAATGATGGCCATTATGAGTTATTTCTCCGCCACTTTGACAGTGCCCGGCATTGCGGGTATCATCCTGTCACTGGCGATGGCCATTGATGCAAACGTCCTGATTATTGAACGTATGCGCGAGGAAAAACTATTAGGCCAGCCGATTCAAACCATTATCCAACTGGGATATGAAAAGGCCTGGTCCGCTATCTTTGACTCCAACATCACCACTATTATCGTGGGCTGCTGCTTGCTGCAGTTTGGTACCGGCCCAGTCAAAGGTTTTGCCGTCACCTTGATTATCGGTTTGACGGTCAGCTTGTTCACTGCCGTGTTTGTCACACGCGCAATTTACGAGCTTATCTTGACTTCTAATCCCAAGGAGATCAGCTTATGATGACCTTTTTTCCTAAAACACACATTGATTTCCTCAAATATAGGAAAGTGTATTTTACTATTTCAGCCTTGATTTTTGTGCTCGGCATTTATTTGTTTGCCACCAAAGGACTGAACTTAGGTATTGATTTTACCGGCGGTACCATGGTGCAGGTAAAATTTGAACAAAAAGTGGATATGGCACAAATCCGTTCTGCTTTAGGCCAAACCGGGCAAAATTCCGACTTACAAAGCTATGGCGAAAACACTTACGCCGTGCGCGAAAAAGGGTCTGAATCCAATGTAGGTGAAGTACAAGCCCGCATTGAAAAAGCGTTGGATACGTTGAATGTTCCCTATACGGTACAGCAGACCAACTTTGTAGGTCCTACCGTCGGACAAAATATGACCGAACGCGCCGCGTGGGCCATTATCTTATCCTTGGTGCTCATCATTATTTATGTGGCTTTCCGCTTTAACAATATTTTGTGGGGCACGTCCGGCGTAGTGGCGTTGTTCCATGATTTGTTTGTCATGGCGGTGGCGTTTGCCATTACGCAGCGTGAAATTGACCTCGTTGTCGTAGCGGCTTTCCTAACGGTAGCCGGGTTTTCTATTAACGATACCATCGTCATTTTTGACCGCATCCGCGAAAATATGCGCCTCAATCCGCGCGCGACCTTGGGGCAACTCATTAACCAATCTATCAATGAAACACTGTCCCGCACGGTTATTACTTCCGTGACGGTAGTGGGCGCATTATTTGTACTGTACTTCATGGGTGGAGAAGCACTCAATTCCTTCTCTTTTGCGATGCTGGTGGGTTGTATCTGCGGCTTCTATACCACCATTGCCTTAACGACCCCGCTCGTGTATGTATGGAGCAAAGGTGATCGTGGCGACGGCCCTAAAGCTGAACAAGCACACAAGGCCGAACAAAAAGTAGCCGCCAAATCGGTGTCCGCTGCGGCACAAGCGCCAGCTGCTCACAAAGCCTCACGCAAAAATCGCCGCAACAGAAGATAATATTTACGAAAAAAGCCGGACGCACCTTCTCCGTGCGCCCGGCCTTTTTACAAGCATTTTACGAAGTGTTTATAAAAAGGAACGTATGCGAAAAATAAAACGGTTTAAAATTAGCACCCGCCAAAAAGAAATCCTGCGCAAAGTACAGCGTTTAGGAGTAGACCTGGCTGCTGCCGGACTGGCCGATGAAATTGCGTTGACCCGTTTTATTGTAGATTTATCTAAAAAATTAGATCCGGGCACCGTTTATGAACTCCAAGAGAATGTACTGTGGGATTTGCCTGAGCACACGGTAGCTGCGCAAGGAATGTTTAGCGCGTGTGCCGTTACGTTAGGTGCAGATTGCACGCAATACGCAGACTCCTTGCAGGGACCAGAACAACTGGCCGCACAAACGGTTTTGTTTGAATTTTTACGCACGGCCACGTTGTTTGTTTTGGATTTAGTAAAAGAACAAGCGGAAAAAGAGGAATACGAAGCCTTAGACCCGCAGTTTATTTTCGTGCCGAAAATCGGCCTGGCACCTGAGCCAAAATTATTTAAAGAGGCTCCCCGCACGGAAGAAACCGTCGCGCAAAAAATTTTACCGCAGTTGCTTGCACATATTCACAGCGAAAAAATTGAAGTGGCATACACAGACGGACAAATTACGCCGCAAGCTACAGCTGTCTTTCTTGTTCCGTGGCAAAAGAAACGGCGCAAAGGGAAAAAAAATGGCTAAACATAAATCAAAATCTCCCCGGCCGCCCGTCACTTTTTCGCAGAAAATGGTGTCGTGGTTTATATATGTCTACAGCCTCTTTTTAGGTTGGACGACGCGTATTTATTGGTTCAAAACCGACGAGTTTTTGGAACTGGAAAAACAAGGAAAAAATTATATTTATTGCATTTGGCACAACCAGCAGCTTTTCTTATTGTATCCCTACCGCGGGCAAAAGGTAGCTGCACTTATCAGCCAAAGCAAGGACGGAGAGTATATTGCGCGGGTACTCCCGCATTTTGGAATGAAAGCCGTGCGCGGCAGCTCTACACGCGGCGGGGCACGCGCCTTAATTGAAATGATACGTGCCGTGCGCGAAGGGTATCACCCAATGCTTACTCCCGACGGCCCGCGTGGCCCACTGTATCAGGTACATCCGGGAACTTTATATTTAGCGCGCAAAACCGGGCTGCCGATTATTCCAGTGGGCACGGCACTGAGCCACAAATTTAAGGTAGGTTCATGGGATAAAATGCGCATTCCCCTTCCGTTTGGCAAAACTGCGCTGACCTATGGCCAGGCTTTTTACATCACGCCGGACACGGATTTAGATGTTGCCTCCGCAGAACTTAAAAAAGAATTAGACCGCATAACAGATGTATCCGAAATGTTTATCAACAAAAAACATTTTGATAATACGCAGGGATAATTATTTTATTTCGTAGAGCGTATCAACCGCCGTAGCGTCTACAGCTCCCAACATCTTGCAATTTTTAATCCTTTCGGCACTATAGTCTTTGCACCATAATTTATCATCCCAGTCTATCGTTAAGACATAATTTGTAGCTGTTGGAATTCGATGTGCTACTGCGATAAGATCTGTTCTAATTGAACCGTGACAATCATATCTAAAATATTTTGTTTCTATTCTATTAGAACCATTTTCCACTATATCTGTTCCGGAAATCTCAATATCCAATTCAGAAAGTGAAATTGCATATTCTTCATTTGCCATAAAGTAGCGCTTATTGGCATCCGCAATGGCGCGTAGCATAATCATCGCTTCGGCTGCGCGTGCTTTTTCTACCGCTTTTTGGTACTGCGGCAAAGCGATTGCTGACAAAATACCAATGATTAAAACAACCACTAACAGCTCTATAAGCGTAAATGCACGTGCACACGTCATTCCCGGGGTACACCCACTTGTCATCCCCGAAAGCTGGTATCGGGGACCTCGTTTTTTTCTAAGGTTCAGATTCCCGATAAAGACACTCGGCAATGACGACTTTTTTATTTGTCGGGCGGAGCCCGACCTACATTTCCATATTCTCTGCATAAAACTTGAAAAAGTGAAGGTAGGCCTTGACTCGTTTTTTTTTTTTGGTAAACTATCTGTGGCCGCAGATTGCAAGAAATCATTTTTTGACACCCCTTGCGCGTAAGCTGCAAGGTTACAAGAAAACATAGGAGAGTATATGAAAAGAGCATTCACCTTGATTGAATTATTAGTCGTTGTTCTCATCATCGGCATACT
>JAZNWO010000054.1:0-8282 GCA_045593365.1 Candidatus Avelusimicrobium sp. | reverse complement strand
TTTTGGTAAATTATACTTAGGTGTTTGTTGCAAAATATTATTTGTTGATTTGCCTTGCGCGTGAGCTGCAAGGTTATAAAAAGACAGGAGAATATATGAAAGAAATAATAAACAAAATCATAAATAAGGTCCATCCTGAGATGCCGTTACTCAGGATCTACAACTTCCTGGGCCGTTGCTTTTATAAAAAACGGTATGAAAGTGGGAGACTCCCGTATAAAGACCTTACGGGACAGGCTCTGAATTACAACACTTCAGGGTGGACTTCTTTTTTAGGTGTGCGGGCATTTACACTTATTGAATTACTAGTCGTCGTACTTATCATTGGCATTTTAGCGGCTATTGCCTTGCCGCAATATCAAAAAGCCGTGATGAAAACACGATACGCCGGACTTAAAAATCTGACGGAAGGACTTATTAAAGCAGAACAAGTATATAAACTGACTAATGGAACATATACAGATGATTTTGAAAATTTAGACATTGGGCTAGCGGGTTGTACACTAGATGACAGTACACCCAAAAAATGTGTGTATGACTGGGGGTATTGCGCTCTTACTTATTCTGTTCGCCCGGAAGAATAAGGAACTGAAAAAATAAATCTCCAGTGTATTAATAGCGATATCAGTATGGGTTATGTGGCGACATTTGAAGGCAGTAATCTCCGCCGGAATTGTTATGCGATTGGTTCAATAGATGAGGCTGATTATCCAAAACAGAATGCGATTTGTAAAGCAGAAACGGGGCTGAATCGCTATACAGGTAATGGCAGCAATCAGCCTAGTGTGGGTAGCTACTTGCGCTATCAATACTAAATAATTTTTGCGGTCTGTCGTATATATTTAGCAGTATTTTTTATAGAGTCCTGTTTGTTTTTGGCAAAATCGGATAAACACATTAGGCGTATATCCAAGCCACGCGGCAATTTGCGTAAGGCCTTTTCCTCATACTCGCCACAAATAAATAAAACAGGTTTTTTGGCGTGTGCCGCTGCGTGCAACGCACATAAGGGCGCTTTGCCATACAGCGTTTGTGTATCAAATTTCCCTTCGGAAGTAATAATTAAATCGGCCCATTTGGCCCCTTTATCAAGCGGCAAATGCGCCTGCAAAAAATCCGCGCCCAAAATAATTTCCGCGCTGCACAGTCCATAAAGTCCTGCGCATAATCCACCGGCGGCCGCTGTGCCGGGAGTGTGCGCTATTGCCCGGCCCGTCGTTTTCTTAATCACGCGGGCATACACGGCCAATGCACGCTCCAGCGTGCGCACCTGCGCAGCAGTGGCCCCCTTTTGCGGGCCGTACACACGCGCAGAGCCGTGCGGCCCCAAAAGCGGATTAGTCACGTCGGCCACTGCATAAATTTTGACCCCGTGCAGTTTCTTTTTAAGCTCGCTAATATTCAGTTGGGACAATTTCAAAAGCGGTTTGGCTCCGCGTGCCAAAGAATTGCCGCTCGCGTCTAAAAATTGCGCACCCAAAGCTTGCGCAATACCCGCGCCACCGTCGTTACAAGCTACGCCGCCCAAACCGACATAAATCTTTTTAGCACCTTTTTTGATGGTGTGCAAAATCACTTCGCCCACTCCAAAAGAGGACGCACCCAACGGATTTAACTGCGCGCGCGGCGCGGCCCCCAATCCGCAAATTTGCGCAGTTTCCAGCACGGCTGTTTTTTGTGCAGGCAACCACAAATACGACACAGCAGCACGTTTACCAAACGCATTAGCCGCTTGCACGCGCACGCGTTTTGCCCGCGGATGCAAGGCTGCAAAAAAATCCATAAACCCGTCGCCTCCATCGGAAAGCAGAAAGGATTTTACCCGGTGTCTTTTCTCCAGTGCGCGGTGCAAAACGCGCGCCGTTTGGCGCGCGCTTAAACATCCTTTCAGGCTATTGGGTAAAAGTAAAACACGCATTAAAATTTCCAACTAAACGTCAGTGAGGCTACGGTATTAGCAGCAGACGAATCTTTAAATTCATCGGAATACGGGGTAAAATGCTCTGTTACCTCTAGTCCAATCAGTAAATCATCAAAATGCGTTTGCACGCCCAATCCCGCCACACCCAACATTACCCCGGTATTTATATTTTCGCCTTTAATACCGCCGTGGTAATTAAGTGTCAAAAAGCGGTACCCGCCCGCTACCGTGGCGTACACCGCAAACAAATGATCCGGGTTAAAAAAGTAATTTCCCTTGACCATCACATCAATCATTTGCCCGCTGGTGGAAACATCCGGGTCATAGGCCAGGTAACCATGGGCCGCCATAGACTGGGCATTTCCATTGATTACGTTCGGGTCTAAATCAGTAAAGGAGTTTTTAGAAATATTGGCAATCGCCAAAGAAGGCCCCAGCCAAAAATTACTGCTCTTTACGCGCCATAAGAAAGTCGCCTCAGCCCGCACGGAGGTACCGCCCACATCATAACTTCCTTCGTTTTCAAAACCCGGCCGATCAGAATTATCTAATTTGAGTCCGTTACTTTGACCGCCAACGGAAATAGAGAAAAATTTATTGGTGGCACTGTCTTTAGGGCGTTTGGCTTTTTTGGCGGCAGCTTGTTTTTCCTTTTCCAGTTTACCGCTGCGCGCCGCTTGCGCCGTTTGGGCGATAGCCGCTTCCTGTTCTTGTGCAGATACGCCTTTTAAAAAGGCTTCCTCGTCACTCATGGCAGCAGCCCGCTGCGCCCGGATATCCGCGGCTGAAATTTCTTTTACAGTTTGCACTTGTCCGTTCACAATTTCAGGTTTCTTGGCATCAAATACTTTTTCAATATCCGAATCAAACGTCAGGCCTCCGGCAGACGCCCCGTTTGACACAGCTTCTTCCGCAGCGGCAGTTGCGGCAGCTCCGCCGGCTGCTAAAGCCGCGACTTCTTGTTTGGCACGTTCCTGTTCCTGCCGCGCCGCAATCTTTTGCGCCGCATCCCCTTGTTCGTAATCGTACACTTCTACCGATACGATTTGCGGCATATCAATATTGACGACACCGTCATCAGTTTGTAATTTCAAATTAAATTCATCTAAATCTACAATCACGCCAACTAACTCCGTGCCGCCTTTTAGGTGGACGCGGTGCTTATCGGGCAAAATAGCTTCCACTTCGCGTTGGTTTAACACCACAGGGCCGTACGACGTGTTGACGTTTAAGGTGTATTCCGTTTGGGAAGTAATGGAACCGCTAACAAAAGAGCCGTCCTTGAGTTTGACGGTTTCCGCACAAACAAAAGAAAAAATAAAAAGGGATAATAGGGAAAAAATTTGTTTTTTCATACACCACCAGACAGACAGAAGGCGGCACAATTTTGCCGCCTTCTTTACGATAAATTATTTATCCTTCTTACTGGCAGCCGCTTTCTCTTTTTCTTCCTTTTGGCAAGAGCAAGGGGCCACGGCGTGCACAATTTTACGCAAGGCTTTCAAGATACCGGCAATCGTTAAAAAGCCTAACATAATGCTAAACGCATTGAGCAATAAACTGACCAAGCTTTCCCAGTAGGCAGCACCGCTCAACATAGGGGTGGTACTAATCGCATAGACCACGTAAATGGTGTAAGCAATTGTCAGATAAAACAAAGTTACAAAGGTCCAATATAACCCTTTGAGGCATAACCAATTATGCGGAAACCAACAACAGCATTTGTGATTGCAAGCCATACACAACTCCTTTTTTTGAAATGCAGCAGAGCACCCACCCTGCTGTTACCTTTATATTGTATCAAAAGAAAGGATGGAAAGCGGATTTTTCTTTAATTAGTTAAAAAGGACGCCGTAGCCATTTTTTTACCGTAAAGCGGAGCGCCTTTAGCGGACTGGCTATAAAGTCCGGACATAACTGCACAAAGATAAAACGGTCTAAATGGGTTTTGGATAGTAACCATTTGTAGGCCCGGCTGTCGCGCACCCGGATGGTAACTGCTTTTCCCCCTGCCGCTATCCACTGGGTGTAATAGCGGTAAAAATCATCAAAATAATAATAGCACCAAAATTTACGTGGCCCTGTGCTGTGAATAATATGCGCCTGCTTTAATAAACGAGAGGGAGCAGAAGCCGGACAATTATAGCTCTGCGGCAACGCGACCGGGTGCAAGGAAAAGCGTTGAAGGGCCAAATTCATAATACCCTGGTCCATTAAAAATAAATTCTCAGCTTCTTTAGCAGGGGTTTTATATAAAAAATCTACTATTTCCCCGCATTGTTTGAACCAAGTTCCTTGGCGGTTTAATACAATAAAACCGCTGTTATAGTTAGGGCGTTGCATATCAAACCCCTCAAGCGGGCGGTAAAAGTTATTTTTTACTTGTGTCATAACCGGATCCGGCACCAAACCAATACCGTCCGTTAGGCGGTCAAATACATCCGCTAACTCTTGCCGGACCAGCACATCGCTGTCCAAATACATCACTTGCTCGTAATATTTTAACAATTCAAAACATTCATACCGTGCAAAAGTGGCTACGGTAATTTTTTGTATACGCGGTGTAGACGGCAGCGGATAAGGGAACTGGTAATCAAAAACGTGAACCTGGGGTAAGGAGGAAAAATAGCTTTATGCTTCTGGCTAATATGAATACCGGCCACCCAAATATCAGTCTGCGAAGCTAAAATCGGCGAGTGTTCAAGGAGACTTTTTAAGGACACAAATAGACAGCAAGCATACATATCCGAGCAAGCCGCAAGAATACAACTCTTTCTACGGGGTAAATCTGTTTGATACGGCACATGATTGTTTGGTTTCATCGTAATCTCCTGGGAAATCCGTATGAAACAAACACAAAAACGGCTATCTAACGCCAGGTCTAATCCAAGTGCCCCGACATCAAACAGCCGTAGTTTCTCGTCAGCTGACAAGAAACATTGGACAGAAAACTATGGGCTCATGACTTCCCAAAATTTTCTGTCTAAACAAGCTGTTTTTGGCTTGGATTAGAACGTTAGAGATTAACGCCACCCTATTTCATAGGATTCCAAAAACACAAATTTTAAACAAGCTTTTTTGCAAAAGCTTGGGTACTACCTTTTCTCCTCACTAAATTTTCTAATAAAACAAAATCTGTTATTTGCCAGCCTCTGTCAGCATCTTGCGCGCGTGTGCCAACGCCGTAGCATCTTGCTCCGACAACGCGCCGAGCATCCGGGCAATTTCCTTTTCCACTTCTTTACCGGACAACCCCCGCAGCGACACCTCTGTTTTTTTGCCGTCCGTTTTCTTTTCAACAAAAAAATGTGCGTGCCCACACGCCGCCACACTGGCCAAGTGCGTTACACACAAAACTTGCCTACCCGACGCTACCGCACGCAACTTGCGCCCTACCAAGGCAGCCGTCCGTCCGCCGATGCCAGTGTCTACTTCGTCAAACACCATAACAGGGACGTCTCCTGCTAAAATAGTTTTAAGTCCGAGCATCACGCGCGAAAGCTCTCCGCCCGACGCTACTGCGCGCAAAGGCCGCGGGGCCTGGCCGGGATTGGGAGAGAATAAAAATTCTACTTGGTCTGCTCCCGTCGGACCAGGATTTTCACTGTCCATTTCCACCGCAATTTCAAACACCAGCCCTTCAAAGCCCAGCGGGCTGATTTCTTTTTGCAAAGTAGCGGCTAATTTTTGCGCGGCACTGTGGCGTTTGGTATGCAGTTGCTCGCAAAGAGTGTCTAATTCTTTACGTGTTTTTTGTACTTCTTTTTCTAATTCCTCTTGCAACAGCTCCGCATTTTGTAAACGGTCTATTTGTGCGCGCATTTCGTCGGCAGTTTTGAGTACATCTGTCAGTTCCGGGCCGTATTTGAGTTTGAGCCGTTTTAATTTCTCATGGCGCGAAAGCATTTCATCTAATGTCTGAGGATCAGCGTGCAACCCGTCCTGATACGCACTTAAATCAGACGCGGCATCGGACACAAGTGTCTCGGCTTGTGCTAAATTGTCCGCAAGCGCGGTGGCCTGCTCATCCAGCCCAGCCATTTCGCGGGCTTGCCGTGCGGCGCGGCCCAGTAACGTAACAGCGGAATTTTCCGATTCGTATAAATCAGCATACGCCGAGCAAGCCAACTCCAGTAAACGCCCCGCGTGTTTAAGCTGAGGGAGTTTCTGCTCCAACTCTAAATCTTCACCCGGCTGCGGCGCAACCGTTTCAATTTCCTTGAGCTGAAACGCATATAAATCCAGTTGGCGTTGTTTTTCCTGCTCGGAAAGTTGCGCGGCATCCAAACGTGCTTGAGCCTCGCGCCAATTTATATAAGCGACGTGCGTTTTTTCGCGCAAGGGGCACAATTTAGCAAAAGTATCCAACAGTTGTAATTGCACCTCAGGCCGCAATAGACTTTGGTGCTCATGTTGTCCATGAAAATCCACCAGTTCGCGACCGATTTCCGCCAGTACCGCTACAGGTACAGGCCGTCCGTTAACAGTTGCTTTGCTTTTTCCGCTGCGGTCCAAACTGCGCGTGAGCACGAGCCTTTTACCTGAGAGCGCATATTTTTGTAACAAGGTTTTGGATAAAGTATTTTCAAATTCCGCTTGCACTTCCAAACGTTCTGCGCCGTCTTTAATCAGCGAAACAGACCCGCGCGTACCAAGTACAAAGCTTAAAGCCGAAATCGCCACTGATTTGCCTGCGCCCGTTTCCCCGGTAAATACGTTTAAACCAGCTTGCGGAGCGAACTCCACGTAGGAGATGACGGCAAAGTTGCGTACGGAAAGTTTGGTTAGCATTAGCGCGTCCCCCATTCCAGCTTGGTATGCAGGCGGTTAAAAAAATCAAAACCTTTAGGAGTAATCAGTTGCGCTTCGCACGTGGCACGCCGCACAAGGACACGGTCATTATTTTGCAAAATAAAATTTTCCTGCCCGTCTAAACTCATAGCTGCGCGGTCTGCCGGATTTTTAAATTGCGGCGTAAAAGTCAGCTCCGTTTTTGCGTTTAGCAGTAGCGCACGGTCTGCCAGCGAGTGTGGGCAAATAGAGGTAACGGTCCATACATCCAGTTGCGGCTCTACAATCGGGCCGCCCGCGGCCAACGAATAAGCCGTGGAGCCCGACGGCGTGGCAATAATCACTCCGTCACCGTAAAATTGTTTAAAAAATTGTCCGTTGCGTTGTGCCGCCAACGTAAACGCGCGGGATTGACTGGCTTTAATGACACAATCATTAAAAGCCAGTGCGTTTTTAATATCCGGCTGTCCAGCGCGAAAGATATCGGCAGACAGTAACCAGCGGCGGTGGATTTGGAAATTTCCGTCTAATATCTGGGTCAAAACCATTTGTGCTTGTTCAGCTTCGCACGCGGCTAAAAAGCCCAAACTGCCGCAATTAATCGGCAAAACGGGAATATTTAGAGAAGCAGTTACACGGGCACAGCGCAGGGTCGTACCGTCACCGCCAAGGCTAATGCACAGCTCGGCGGTGGTTTGGGGAAGTTGTTTATAATCGTTTAAAATCGTACAAGTACAATTTTTGCGCGCCAAAAATTCCGCGAGCGTTTGCGCGGTTTGGGCAGCGTGCGGCTGGGAAGGATTACACACTAAAACGATTTTTTGAAAACTCATAGTAAAATCATTTTAGCAAAAAGGCGGGGCGGGGCGCAGGGCTACGCAAAATTAAAAAGAAAGCAGATAATGGGTTTCTCCTGGCATTTCCTCATCTATTGGTCCGAACATTTTGCAGATATTGCGGGCGTGTTGCACTTCTGCGTCCGATGCACCGTTGTTAATTAGGCGAGCTACGAGACACCAGTGTTTGCCGAGGTAAGATTCATTAGCGCCTGGCGCAAGATGCAACATATGAAATTCCAATACGGGATAAGCGTCTAATTTGGGGGATGCCTGGCAGGTGCGTTTTTCCTTGCATTCAAAGGTGAAATATTTGCCGTCAGGATTAATTTGCACATCCAGTTCCTCCAAATTATTTGTATATTCTTCATTGGCTAAATAGTATACTTCCTGAGCATCGGTAATTGCTTTCAGAGTTATCACAGCCTCCGTCGCCCGTGCTTTATCTACTGCTTTTTGATACTGTGGCAAGGCAATCGCGGCCAAGATACCAATAATTAACACAACGACTAACAGCTCTATAAGCGTAAAACCTCTTTCCATCCCCGAGATTTGTAGTCGGGGATCTCGTTGTGACAGACTCAAGGTTGAGATTCCCGAACCCTGCGGGCCGCCAAACACTCGGGAATGGTTCTTTATTTTGTTTTTTACTGCGCCTAAAACGGCTTGTATTTGATTTTTCATTCACTTCCCTCCTTTTTTCATTCCAATATAAGAAAAGTGTACCAAAAAAA
>JAZNWO010000053.1:0-1956 GCA_045593365.1 Candidatus Avelusimicrobium sp. | reverse complement strand
GTATCTGTAAAGCAATTAACTGCTGACTTTATAGATTTTATGAAACGATTTATACCACTAAATATGATTGTAATGGGCAAGGATTTAAATGAAATGATTTGCCAAGAAAAATCCTTCTCATATGCTCAAGCGCAGTCATATCCCAAAACTCCGGCACAAACTAATCGCAACATTCTGCAAAATGAAAATAACGTTAGTCAATTTTTAACACAACATTTCAATAAACATCCACAATTGCTTTCTTTACAAATTGAAATTACCCCCTATTGCAATTTGCAATGTGTACATTGTTATTTAGGTTTTGGTACATCAAGCCAAACTCAACATTTAGGACTATCCACTGCCCAACTTTTCAAAGTATTAGATGAATTTCGTAAACTAGGCGGATTAGAGGTAACTTTTACGGGTGGAGAGGCCATGCTCAATAAAGACTTGCCGGCCTTGTTACGGTATGCCCGGCAACAAGATTTAGTCAAGAACCCCCAGTGAAACTGGGGGCCTTGAACAGGAGGGACATAGTCCCTACTAATACTGCTTACGCATCAAATGCGTTGTCTTCTTTTACTTACTAAACGGTAGTTTTGCATCCTCCTCTAACTGTTTGCGGATATATATTTCTATTTTACGCGGGTCCTTGCCTGTACTATCTACATAATACCCTCTACTCCAAAAACCTCGCCCTCTGCTTTTTATCCTTAACTCAGGCCAGCGGTCATATATTTGAAGGGCGCTCTTGCCCTTCAAATATCCCATGATATGCCCTATACTGTATTTTGGCGGTATGGATACTAGGATATGTATGTGTTCGGGACATACCTCGCCTTCTATCAGTTTTACCCCGTCCTTTCGTTCACACAACTCGCGTATCATACGTCCTACTGTTTCCCTTTTTTCTTTATAAAACACTCGTTGGCGATACTTCGGCGCCCATACGATGTGGTACTTGCAGTCCCACTTCGTATGTGCTAACCTATCTGTGTCATTGCTCATTTCAATGACCTCCTTTCTATGTATAATGGATTGCCGGTCATCGCTCGGCAATCCATTATATTATAAGGAGTTTTCTTGCTGCTCTGTGCATAGGTATAACCTTCCGAACCCCCAGCCTAGCTGGGGGCTTGCTTTGTTCAGTCAAGCATATATTACGGACGATTAGTATGACCCCACGAAACCGCCCAAAAATGGCTTTGAAAAAGCTATAATAAAAGTATGTCCGAAACCCGTTTTCAAAAAACGCCTTTTCACTACATGCAATACCTCGCGCTCAAAGCGTTTTGCGTGGTCTTTGCACGGCTGCCGTACCGTTTTGCGGTATGGATTAGCCGCACGCGCTACCTTCTCTACCACTCCTACTGTGCTTCTTTTTATCACGTTTAACATTACTAACAAAGTACTTGACAAAACTAACAAAATATGCTACACTACACTCACAGAAACAACCTTATGTTGAACTTCGGCCGTCAAGTAATACAAAAAGTAAGGGGATGCACCCCGCTAAGTTGTTAGCAAATCTAAAATCGTAACCAACTGCCAAGCGGTGCGTCGTGTTCCCTACTTGCACGTTTCTGCATACAGCCAAGCACAGCCCTTCCTTAGGCCGTGTGATGTTTAAATCCTATATAGGTTTTAGCGGCGCAACTCACCTTGCGCGGCAATATGTAAATAAGGTACCGCAGGGCGTAACCCCCGGGTATTTACTCTCTGAGCAGGCAGTGTACATAAGCCGTGCACACAGTACATATCGGGGTTACGTCCGGGTAGGTGACTTACATAGGTAGGCAGGACGTAAGTCCAACAAAAGATAAAGAAAACAGTGTTTGGAATAACGGGTTGGCACTCTCCTTATATGCAACGCGAGGTGTCCGCGCGCCAATAACCCTTCTTCACCTATTACAGGAAAGTGAAATGTTTATGAGCACTCTGAAACCCATTTGGTGTCATGATAGCAGTACCCCC
>JAZNWO010000052.1:0-11779 GCA_045593365.1 Candidatus Avelusimicrobium sp. | reverse complement strand
CCCCGGCAGACAGCCTTTTTAACCATAACATCCGTTCTTTTTTGGTAAAATAAGGGCGTATGGGATTAGAGCCTTTAAGCCCGCTAGATGGGCGGTATCAAAAACAACTTGCCGCATTGGCGCAAGTGTGCGGCCCGGCGGCATTTGCTGCAGCGCGCGTACGCGCTGAAGTGGCGTGGCTGCTGACTTTGGCCAATTTAAAATTGCCGAATTTTAAACCTCTTTCCAAAAAGGAGCTGGCTGTTTTATCCCGCCTGCCAGAATTGACCAAAACTGATTTGCAAATTTTATCTGACCTTGAACAAAAAGGTTACAAGGGCCGCCCAGCCACTAATCATGATGTAAAAGCAGTGGAATATTTTATTGCAGATAAACTCGGTGCATCGCGTGCAAATTGGGTGCATTTCGCCTTAACCAGCGAGGATATTAACAGCGCAGCGTATGCGCAAATTTTGTCAGATACTGTAGGCGGAGTATTGCTGCCTGCGCTTGAGAATTTACGCAAAGAACTAGCCGCCCGCGCACGCAAATATGCCCGCGCTGTCTTGCTGGCACGCACGCATGGACAGCCCGCTATTCCGACCACCTTTGGCAAAGAAATCAAGGTATTTGAAACACGTTTGGCGCGGCAAATAGCCCAGCTTAAAAAGCAGCAAATTTCTTGTAAATCCGGCGGTGCGGTAGGAGCTTATAATGCTCATTTATTTGCTTTCCCGACGGTAAATTGGCCACGGGCTGCGCGTGCGTGGGTAGCGCGGCTCAATAAAAACCGCAAAACTAAAATTTTTCTCTGTCCGCTTTCCACGCAGGTGGATAACCGCGACAGCTATGCTGAGCTGTTTGATAATCTGCGACGTATCAATGTGATTTTGCTGGGACTAAGCCAAGATATGTGGCGTTATATTTCCGCCGGACTGGTGAAGCAAAAAGCGGTAGCTGGCGAGGTGGGCTCATCTACGATGCCGCAGAAAATTAATCCTATTGATTTTGAAAATGCCGAGGGTAATTTGGGGCTGGCTAATGCATTGTTGGCTTTTTTCAGTGAAAAGTTACCTGTTTCACGTTTGCAGCGCGATTTGTCCGATTCCACGGTGCTGCGCAATATTTCCGTCGCATTGGGGCATTGTATGTTAGCGTATCAAGGGTTGCTTAAAGGATTTATGAAAACGGAATTTGACGCATACACCGCCCAAGCGGAACTGGCTGCACATCCGGAAGTAGTAGCAGAGGCCTATCAAACTCTTTTACGCGCAGCAGGCGTACCTAATGCGTATGAAAAAGTAAAAGCTCTTACACGCGGGCGTGCAATTACTAAACAGGATTTGGAACAATTTACCAAGAAGTTAAATTTGGATAAAAGTACAACGCAAAAACTACTTGCACTAGACGTGTTTTCTTATACGGGTCTGGCAGCAAAACAAGCGGGAGGAAGGGTATGATAGATTTGGTATGTGGCGGACAAGCCGGCGACGAAGGAAAAGGAAAAATTGCAGCATATTTATCATATAAAGGAAATTACAGCTATTGCGTGCGTGTGGGCGGCCCCAATGCCGGGCATACTGTTGTATTAGATGGCAAATCCTATACGCTTAAAAATATTCCGTCTGGATTTTTAAATCCGAAAACGAAACTGGTGTTAGGGGCAGGAGCCTACACAAAAACCGATTGGCTCTTAAAAGAGGTAGAGCTGACAGGTACGCGCGAGCGCCTGATTATTGACCCGCACGCTGTGCTCATTACCGATGAACAAACTGCTGCTGAACAAGGTGCCGGACATTTTATGAAACACATCGGCAGTGTGGGAACGGGACTAGGACAAGCTGTCAAGGACCGCATTGAACGGCGCGATGTAAAATTTGCCAAAGATGAGCCGCTGCTTAAAGAATTTATCCAAGATGTGCCGGAGCTATTAAACGGCGCATTAGACCGCGGCGAACAGATTTTGTTGGAGGGTACGCAGGGGATTAAGCTGTCCTTGTTACATGGAGAATATCCGTTTGTCACTTCGCGCGACACTACGGCCAGTACATTTTTGGGTGAGGCCGGGCTCGGCCCAAAGTCTGTGCGCGACGTATATGTGGTATTTAAACCGTATATCACGCGCGTGGGACCGGGGCCGCTGGAAAAAGAAATGACCGACGAAAAAGAATTGGAAATTTATCACACCAAAGGCCATGAAATCGGCAGTGTCAGTAAACGCTTGCGCCGCGTAGGTGAGTTTGAAAAATTTTCTGCCGCGCGCGCCATTATGATTAACAACTGTACAAAAATTGCCATCACGCACATTGATATGTTCCCGGGTAATGACTGTGTGAAGCGATATGAGGATTTTACCCAGCAGGCCAAACAGTTTTTGGAAGGTATGAAAGCACTGTCTAAGAAAGTGTATCCGCACCCGGAGCTGGCGCTTATTTCCACCGGGCCGGATATGGAGGATACACTGGTACTGTAATTGTATGAAAACAATTGTATTTGATTTCGGCGGCGTACTGGTGGATTGGAACCCAAGGTATTTTTACCGCACTGTTTTTTCGTCTGAAAAAGAAATGGAATGGTTTCTGGAAAATGTTTGCAACACCGAATGGAATTTGCGCCACGACCGCGGCATACGCTTTGAAGATAATTGGCAGCAATTAGCTGCTAAATATCCGCAATACGAAACGCAAATCAAACAGTATTACACTGGATGGCCGACGATGTTGCATGGTGAAATTCCAGGTGCACACGCGTTGGTGGACGAATTAAAAACGCGCGGCTACAAATTGTACGGGCTGACAAATTGGTCTGCGCAGACTTTTCCGATTGCATATAAACGTTTTGAAATGTTTCGTAAAATGGACGGCATCGTGGTATCTGGGCAGGAGAAATGTATCAAACCGGAACCGGAACTGTTTAAAATCTTGCTCAAACGCTTTAATTTGCAGGCAGAAAATTGTGTGTTTATTGACGATAATGCCGCCAATACTGCTGCGGCTGCCTGCCTGGGATTTGATACAATTCATTTTCAAGGGATAGCGGCCTTACGCGCAGCGTTGCAGCAGCGCGGAGTGTTGTAAACAATCACGCCCCCACTTTATTTTTTCGGTTTTTATGACGATACAGCGGATAATGTACCGCTTGGCAAGCAGCTCTTATGTGCTTTAACACGACAGAAGCACGCTACACTTCCCGGGCCAAGGTATAGGCCATTACTTTTTTGGCACCCGCTGCTTTTAAGGCTTCGGCGCAACCCTCTAAAGTTGCTCCGGTAGTTGCCACGTCGTCGACTAATAGAACAATTTTACCTTTGACGGCTGCCGGATTTACACAAGTAAAAGCTCCACTCATATTGGCTAAACGTCCCGTGCGCCCAAATTGGGTTTGGCTGGGTGTATTGCGTGTGCGTACCAAACTGGTTGTGTCCAAAGGCAAACCGCGCAGATTGGCCAACTTTCTTGCTAATAATTCCGATTGGTTATATCCGCGCTGTCTGTATTTACTGCGATGCAGCGGTACCGGCAACATCAATTCTGTCTCTGCTAAATCCACATATTCTTTCCATTGGTTATTCATCCACTCGGCTAAGTAGGCCGCCAAGTAGGGTTGGTCAGTATATTTAAAAGCGTGAATGACGCCGCGTACCTGCGGACCAAAAATTACTGCCGAGCGGATAATTTTACACTTAAAATGCCGGGCTTTGCTGCCGCGGCACTGGTAACAATGCGCTCCGCCGTCAGGCAAAGGCTTTCCGCAGCGCAAACAATACATGGTTCCAACGGGTTGGACAGCTTGGGTACAGGCGGCACACAAAGGCTCTTTGCTTTGCCAAGGCAAATCTCTATGGCAAGCTGCACACGTATTAGGCAGCAATACATACAGCAAACCGTCCCAAGCGGCCCGCCACGCATTAGAATTGAATAGTGAGGTTGGCCGCCAGGTTGTAGGCCATATAATCTTCGGTTTCCACATAGGCATGATTGAGCCAGGTAATTCCGCCTGCCACATTGAAGCGTAAATTCTGCGACATCTCATAATCCAGCGAGGAGGTTACATCTACCGAGTGGTAATTATCTTTTACTTCTACCGGAGAGGTCCTGTCCTTGTACGCTACTGTGGTATTCCAAATAATACGGTTTGTCGCATTGTATACCCGGTTGATAAACGGCAGCTTAATGCCGCGTGGCAAGTTGAAGTCTAAGCGCACCGTTAAGCTGGGGGTTACTTCCTTTGTGCTTTCGCTCACTTGTCCGTTTACAATTTGTTTTTCATAAGTGCTGTACATAATTTTGGGTGTAAAGCGCCAGTTTCCCAAATAGAAGGACGTTTGGGCTGAAAAATCCTGTCCATCAATATCCTCTAAACTTTTCCCGGCGCGTATGTCATCTTTCCAAGAAGTTTTTTTGTCGTATATGAGCATCGTATCAAACAAGTTAAAGAGCAGAAAACGCAAATCCCCGCCGTATTTATATTGCATTGCTTCGGTACTATCCTCAGTTATATTCTCAATAGCACTGTAACGCAATTTTAAATTAGTAGAGGTTAACCAACGGCCTGCATAAAAGGATTTTTCCAAATCTGAAATAGAAAATACCATATCCGGCAGCGTCAAACTACGTACCGTAGATTCAGTTCCGGTTTGGTTATTTTGCTGGTTGCTTTGGGTAAAGTTATTGATAAACGAAATGGTTTTTAGCGGTGATAACACTCCATTAAAATCATATTCCGCCAACGGACTCCACCGCTGTGAAGAAGTAAAAGTATCGCGCAGAACTAAATTTTGGCGGCTGGAGTAATCACCCGTTCCTTTGAGAGAGGAGCGTATCCACAGTTTATCTTTAGAGTTAAAATCCTCGTCTACGTAATACCAGGAATCTGCATCCTGTAAACGGTAACTGGACGAAATGACGAAGTTTTTAAACAGTTTACTTTTAGGCAGCAGCTCGTGACCGGATAAGGTCAAGGAAACCCCTCCGTCTGCGCTGCGGTTTAAGCTTTTTAGTTCTCCGATATCAAAGGTTTTTTCCTGTTTGGCCCCGTTGCGCAGAACGGTCAGCTTTTTGGCTGTCAGGTTATTATTCTCTGTAGTAGCGATATTATAACTAACAGACGGAGCCAGCCAATTGGTAATACGCCAGGTACTGTTAAACCCAGTGCTTTGGTTCATCGCTTTGGGATAGTGATGAAATTCATCAGCCCCGGTTAAATGGCGGGTGCGCTCTTCTTTGCTTTGGCTTAAGCTGTAGCTGGGAGTAACGGTAAAATTTTTATGCGGCTCATAGCTGAGTTTTACGTTCATCCGCTGGGTTTGCTCATCGGTGTTATAATGGCTGTCGGAAAGTAAATGCTGTTCGCGTGCGTAGTCAATTTTCGTATTGGTCAACGAGTAGCCGGCATTTAAATTTTTTAAACTGCCTCCTGTGCTATGGGTGAGCGTAACAGCATACGTTTGCGCTTTATCTTTGCGTCGCATTACCTCATAATCCACCTGGTCTAAGGTATATTGTAAACCGATTTGAGGCAGCTTGTCTTTTATAAAATCCCCGCGCACATTAGCCTGCTGGCGCTCTACCGAACCTTTATCCAGCGAGCTAACGGTATTGTAATTACTGCTGTCAGTAATATTGGGTGTGACCGTGGTGCTGCGGTTGAAGGTAGCTTCCATCGGAAAGTTTTTGACGCGTGTTACTTTCACGAAATATTCTTCCTCGGTAACTTCCTGGTCTTTGGCTACTGTTAACGGAGTTTCAAAATTACTGTCCATATATTTGTATTTGGCTCCCGCGCTACCCCAACCGTTTAAGCGCACGGCACCGTCTACTTTATAGGCTTCCCCTTCGGTCGTGACCCCCTCTGCCAAGTGGATGACGTTTAGCCACACCTCTCCCGGGCCGCCCGCTCCTATTACTGCACCGGAATCATCAGTTGTCTTTTCCACCCCGGCCATAATCATACTGACTTTCTTAAAATTCATCAGGCCGCCCGCGCTGCGTACCGGTTTTACCCGCACCCCGTATGACTCGTCTGAAGCATTGACAAATACATCTGCGATGTCGTCTGCATTGGAATCGGCCATTTTGACTGAAATTAACCGCCACCCATCAAAATCCAAAGGCACGGTAATTTTGTCATAATTGGCATCGGTACCTACTTTCATAAAGAACTCACTGCCGGTATTGGCAGCCGTGCTGTGCAAGAGGAAACGGAACTCCTTGTGCTGCGTAAAATCCATGGTGCTAAAGTTGCGGTTAGCAAACAGACTTTCGTCGTCCACCGCAGCGGTATTAAAGCGTAAATTCAAAGCCTGGTCCATAACATTGGCGGTGTCATTATGTTCTTTGTACTTGGACACCGACCCGTACAAATAATTAAACACACGCAAGCCGTCGCCGCTGTTAGGGGCAAAAATTGGTTGGTAATTGGCATTGTCTACATTATTAATTCCCGCTACTGCAAAATCAGACGGGTTAACATCTTTATTTGGATTCCAGGACGTACCCGACAAAGCTATATTGGCAATTTTGACTGTACCTTTTAGTTTGCCATTATACTTTAGTGTAATACGCAAATGACGCACCGCCGTCCATTTGCTTTTATCGGCAATGGTTAAGGGAGAAGTAAAGGTTTTCCACCCGGTATATGCCAAACTATTATCTGTCAGTCCGTCAATAGCAAGCCCGCCGTATCCAAAATGTCCTCCTACGGTAGGGTCTTCGTCATCATATTTGCCGTTTTGGTTTAAATCCTGGCTGTCGATGCGTCCATTGGGTTGGCTTTGGGGATTATACACATTATTTACAAACGGATTGAAACGCTGCAAAGTGCCATCCGGATTGGTAAACCACCAACCTAAATCTTCATTAGGAGCTAACGTAGATAAGCAGTTAACATCTTCTGTCTTAGGCGCTGGCGTAGTTGGGCTGCAAGCGGTATACATCCCGTAACCGTCTGGTACTAGCCGGTCCGGTACAGAAGAAGGATTAACTGCATCAGATCGTTCGCTGATATTACCAAAGGTTACATCCAACTTCGGCGCGCCACTTTCAGAGTCTCCCTCTCCGAGCATGGTCAACGCGAAAGAGGTTTTGTCTGATAAGTCCACCCCGCTGGTGCTAAGCGGATACACCAACGAAATTTCGTCACTGTATCCACCGTCTACTGCTTTAGTAAAGTCATAATTAATTACAAGCACTTGTTGTTTTTCATTGTAAGTGCCGATGGAATTAGGATTAATTTCTAATGAATTAATTTCTTGGGTATCCCAAGCCACAGAATCCAAAAAAGCCGGCTGGCCGTTGGGGTTTGCGGCGATCGTCCAATCATAAAAAATCATGCTGCCGCCCGTTTGGATGTGCGTATCATTCATGTTGTCAATCATGGCATACCCAAACGCATTTTCTTTCTTGATGCTCTTGGCCATTTCAGCGCCAAAATCCACCGCCACATCCTGCGTGAGATTTACGTTTTTGGCGTTTACATCTGCCCCATATACCAACAAATCCTTCCCATAGTTGCCAATTTGCGGCACTGTTTCAGGCGTATCTCCTCCCTCTTTTAATACGGTGGTTCCCAAACGGATTTTGTCTAATAAGGTATAATCCAACCGCCCGCCGATAATAGAATTATTAGAGTTTGAGCCGTCTGTTGTGTCATACGTAATGTCAATGACAGAATTTTCTGTTATATTATCGGCTTTATAGAAAGTAATATAGCCTGAGGTATAGTCAATGTAGTAATCATTATTGCGCTGCAGTAGGCGGCCATTGAGCTTAACCGATTCAGATTCTACTACCATGCCAGCTTCTACGAAATACGTTTTAACCGTGGAAGTGTATTCTATCTGGAAGGTGCGGTTTTTGGAGGATACCGGGGTTGGATTGTACAACCCTAAGTCATCAGTCATACGGTTAGCCAGTTCAAAAATACCCCGGTCAAAATCCATATCAATCGTGGTAGGGTACACTTGTTTTGGAGAAGTGGAGGAACCTACCTCTTGTCCGTTGGCATCCAACAACCGCAAAATAAAATTTCCCTTTCCATTGTCGCGTGTGATCTGCTGGGCTCCCACGCTGTAAAAAGTTTTCATTTCCATTTGCCAGCCAAGTGCTGCAGCTGAACCCGGATTTTTGTCGTTTTCGGTTTTAATGAGATAGGCCTCATTTTGGTTGGGGCTCAGCCAAGTACCATTGTTGCTGCGGTAGTTAACCGCGATGACGCTGGCGGCAGTTTGCGGCCGGACAAATTGGATAATACCGCGGCTGTAATCTATTGTGTAATCCACTCCGCGGGTTAATAATTTAAATTTAGCTGCATAGGTAATAGAGGCATCGCCCCAGTCTTTTGCTACGAGAGAAACCGGTACATAATCACCGGAGGTAGTATTGCTGTCTACATAAATTTCTTCAGAACCGGGAGCAATACTGCCCATTTGGCTGGTCCAGGTAGGGCTGGAACCGACTGGTGTATTAGAGCCGAAGGTTAAATCATAATAACGGCGGCGGATATAATCGGTATCCTTTACCGATACGATTTCAAATACGCTTTTACCAATAAATTGCTTCTGCTTGCTGGAGCCTTTGGTTTGGCTGCCGATGGCGTGCAAATTTAAATTCTTATGCTGCAAGTGCATCTTAGCACCGAACAATTGTTTTTCGTAAGCAATAAATTCCGTTTGTGGTAAGGATAAGGTGATGTCTCCAAACTCTGCCAGTTGTACCAATTCGCCGGGTTTACCCCGGTACGCTACAGAGATTGTTTTTTCCTCCTCTCTTTTATCGTCGTAGTCAATATCCACAAAAATGCGGTCTAAGATTTTACCTTGCATTTTTAACTTCATTTCCTGCTGCATTTCCATATTGCGGATATCGCGCTCAGTTACATCATTATTGGCATCTTGGGTATAGCGTTTGGCATTGAACTTAAATCCCACCATATAACGTCCGGTTAGAGCGACATTTGTGCCATATAACGGCAGCGAAAGAGTAGGATTTAATAAGGTCAAATCCGGGATAGGTTCCGGTTCCTTGTCCAAGGAATAATCCCCTTCCACAGCTGTAACCGCCTGACGCCAAAATTCATTGGTGTATTTAAGCAGCTGGGCATCATCAGGGGCTTCCTCTATTTGTAATTCTTTTTCAGCTTTTGCTTTGTGTTCTTCTTCAAAAATGTCATATTGGTCTGTATCTACCAGCCGGTACGGCAGCGTTCCGGCTTGTACATAAGGGCCGAAAATCAACTGGGGGATTAATAAAGCGCACAACACCCACCGTGCGGTTTTCATAGCAAGCAATAAAACCTCATATTGTCATTTTATAATAATTACCCCTGCGCGCGCGGGGTTTCTTGTGCGCGCCTGCGCGCACGAACGATTTACGGGCCTCTATCCCCAGATATTTGTTAGAATAAAAAGAGTATGAATATTTCACGTCCAGCTATTTTCACCCAATACCTTGCCAAAAGCCTGCTTACTTTTTTCGTAGGGGTGCTGGGTATTTTGACCTTTGTCATTTTCATGAAGCAATTCATCACGATTATGGACATGGCTATGACCTACGGCACCAGCTGGGTGTGGATTTTATCCTCTCTGTTAAACATTTTGCCCGACGTGTTTTCGCTTTCGGCACCTATGGCCTTTCAAATTGCTATTTTGCTTACGCTTACCAACATGAGTGAACAAGGCGAGTTAATCGCCTTGCGCGCGGCCGGATTTTCCTTTAAGGAAATTGTGAGGCCTATGCTGTTTTGTGCAGTGATGCTCAGTGTGATTTTGTTTGCTTTTGCTAATTGGATTACTCCGCGCAGTTACCAGCGTTTTTTGAACCGGCGCGATGAAGCCCGCCAAAAAATTACCAAGGTTACATTGGAGCCCAAAACCTTTTTAGACTTGGGCGACTGGGATTTATACTTGGAGGAATTAGACGAATTGACCGATTTAGCCAAGCAAATCCATTTAATCAAGAAAAAGGACGCCGAATCCTTAAGTACAAAGGTCAATGCCAATTCGGGTAAAATTATTTTAACAGACCGGGCCATCGGACTGCAGCTTAAAGACGGTCAAATGCAGCGCATAGATGCCAAGGATCCGTCCTCTATCATTGCGGCCAATTTTGATAATTACACGATGAGTATTTCACTGGTGCGGGACCACCGCCGCCGCTTGCGGGTGGGCGAATTGACCACCACCAAAATGCTGCGCCTGCTCAAAAAAGATGCCCTTACCCCGCAGCAAAAAGCCGAGTACCGTACCGAAATCAGTATGCGTAACGTACTGGCCTTTGCGCCGATTATTTTGCTCTTTGTCAGCTGTCCGCTGGGCTTTTCACTAGGTAAACGCTCCAATAAAGGATGGGGTATGCTTTTTAGTGTGGTGATTATTTTCGTATTCTATTTGCTAATGACTTTAGGACTGAGTTTGGGTAAAAAATACGGCGTCTTGGCGTACCCGGCTCCGTGGCTGCCTATTGTAACTGGTATAGGAGCGGCATGGTACTTGTGGAAAAAGAGGTTAAACATCTGATGAGCCGATTGTTTTGCTATATTGCTAAAAAATTTTGGGGACCGTTTCTTTTTTCTCTCGGCGTATTTGCTACTTTGGTAGTCTTGGGCGATACGTTTGAAAAACTCAAAACCCTCAGCAACGGCTATTCCACCCTGGGTGCTGTATTGCAATATTCCCTGTTGACCTTTCCCAGTTGGCTGACTACCATTATGCCTGTGGCGTGTTTGTTGGGAGCTATTTCAGTTATTTCCGAAATGGTGGCAAACGGAGAGTGGACTGCGTGCGTGGCGGGCGGATTTGCGCCGCGCCAATTATTCAAACCGGTTGTGGTATGTATTATCTTTGTAGCGGCGCTGACCATGGCTGCGCAAGAGTTTATCGTACCGCCTCTAAACTTGAAAGCGACTAATCTTTATTACACCAAAATCAAACCTGAAACCGATTTCAATTTAAATGCCGAGTCCGATGTGGCTATCAAACTGTCCGCCAATCAAATGCTCTATGCCAAGTGGGTGGATTTGGCAGCGGGTGTTATGGCGGATGTATCGGTAGACACGTACAATGCCCAATGGGATATTACTTCCCAAACGGTAGCCAAACGCATGGTTTGGAATGCGGGACAGCACGCCTGGTTTTTTGAGGACGGACTGCAGCGTACCTTTACCGATGCAACCGATACCCAAGATACCGCTTTTACTTCGGCCCGCTCCCCGGTCACGCTGGCCCCGTCTGAAATGTCTGTGAGCAAAACCGAAGGAAAACTGATGAGCCTGCGCGAATTAAACCGCCGGATTTCTTTCTTTAAGCGTACAGGGCTTTCCTTTTATATGGCAGAAACTGAACGCCAAACTAAATTGGCGGCACCGTTTGTTACGCTGATTATGTGTTTACTGGGAATGCCATTTGCAATTAGCTTGCGCCGCAAAAGCAAGATTTTAAACATCATTGCTTCTATGGTAATTGCGTTTACGTTTTGGTGGCTAATCAGTATGATTACTTCCCTGGGTGAAAATGGCTATCTTAATCCGTACTTAGCGGGTTGGGGACCGGTAATTATATTTAGTGCAGTGGTATTCTTTGAATTTAAGTGGCTAAGATTATAAACCCAACCTTTTGTTTTTGATAATTATCAAATTGGATAATCCGTCCAACCGTCATGCTCCTCCGCCGGGCCGCACACTTGCGCCAATGCGGCAAGTTGTTTTTGATACCGCCCATCTAGCGGGCTTAAAGGCTCTAATCCCATACGCCCTTATTTTACCAAAAAAGAACGGATGTTATGGTTAAAAAGGCTGTCTGCCGGGG
>JAZNWO010000051.1:0-10108 GCA_045593365.1 Candidatus Avelusimicrobium sp. | reverse complement strand
TGTTTGAGTAAAAACGGGTCATAAAAACTCCTGTATTTAAAAATATTTTAAAATATTTTTTTGAAGCCCTTTTTCGTCGGGGCTTTTAGTCTCAAATGTGTCTGGACCCAAACATACCCCTTGACTCGTTTTTTTTTTTGGCATAATTTTAATATCCGGAAATTGAAACAAAGGAGATTCTATGAAAAGAGCATTTACACTGATTGAATTACTAGTTGTCGTTCTCATCATTGGTATACTGGCAGCGATTGCTTTGCCGCAATATCAAAAAGCAGTGATGAAGGCGCGCTTTACACAACTAAAAGTATTAACAAAAAGTTTAGCTGATGCCGAAGAAATTTATCATCTAGCCAATGGACATTATACCAACAACTTGGCAGATTTAGACATACAGCTGCCCGGCGGACAATTATACACCAGCACCGCATCTCGGAATAATTATAACTGGGGAAGCTGCTACCTGGAAGTCGCAGACAGTGATACCGGGGGCAACCAAGTCAATTGTTATAGTTCGCAGATAAAAATGGAATATATACAACGGCTTCATTTCTCAGCTACTCCAGACTTACGGATATGTGTCGCAAATCATACGACCGATTTATCTGCCCCGCAAAACCAAATTTGCAAAGGCGAAACGGGCCGTGATACTTACTCCTCCCGAAACACCTCGGACAATTACACTACTTGGCATTATCAATGAGCTGTGAAATTTGATAAATAATATGCACCGCTTTCTGAATAATCCAAATAACCGCTGAACGCGGTAGTTCCAAATTTGCTAAAATAACGGTAAGAGTCCCGTTCGTCTAGTGGTCTAGGACGCCGCCCTCTCAAGGCGGAGATCACGAGTTCGAATCTCGTACGGGACGTTTTTTTCTGCCTAATTTTGTACATTTCGTTCCCCGTACTACAACTTTACGGGGCTACGGGCCTGTAGCCCTTCGGTTCACGCTCACTCGGTCGGATACCTTTTGTTTTACGCAACGATGTCTCAGAGGTCTTAAATAGCAATTCACGCCTTTCCAACAGACTTGAAAAAATTACAACCACATTTCTGCTTTTGATTAGCCATGGTAACTTTACCAATAAACTGACGGCGTGTTTCACTTTGAAACCCATCTGTGCAAACTTTACTTGCAACAAACATACCGCTAATTAGCTTCTGGGAGTGTTTTCCTTTGTTCAATTTGTAAAAGTTTTTGATTATAAGCCAATACAAGGTGTTGCAACTTGGGGTCATACAACACATTCTCCGGATAATGCAGAGGAACCTGATTTCCGGAATAATCTATTAAAACCAAATCTTGCTGTATTCCCTTCAACACAACACAATTTGCCCTCGCCTGCGAAAGGACGGAATGTGTTCTCCCATCGATGTATAGCATATTTTCCCATTGATCCAGCAATTTGAAATGATACACACTCTCTGACCAGGAAAGAGGAATCACATGATGTAATTCGTATCCGGGAGTTTTCTCAACGTGATGGTTCGTAAAATAATTGACTTTTTCCGATAAAGAACGATTTGTCCGCCTTTGTAAATCCGGGAATTCGGCTTGCGTCTTGAGATACAAAATATCATCCACGATGTCAAAATAAGGCGTCTCAGACAAAAGTGAAAATACTTGCTGTGCTTCATTTTTCCAATTATGAAAGTCTCTTTTATAAGTTTTATTGCCCGTATAGTGAGATGGATCTAATAATCTTTTGACTTCTTCTTCGCAAGCACGTCTCTGAGTGCGAGATAATGATCTATATGAAGCAATGAGTTTTTCTGCTTCATTAACAGTACAGGAAAAAGAATCGGTTTCGCCTATCGCGGAGACAAAAAACATATATTCATATACAGTCAGATAAGAAGGAGATAGCGTATCGCTTCTAAGTAGTTCAAGCAAATTATCAATTACACCGCCCATCATAGAAGCCAAAGACTTAGCAAAAATAAAATACTGGTTTAGGGGATTCTGTTCTGAAATTAGTTTAAGTCCTCTGGCAGATAAAGAAACATACTGTATTCGAGCCCGTTCATAAGCACCGATACGATTGCAATCGCTATCATAACGATCGACAAGCCCCATCCGATGAAAATCTACTAATAAATTCTTTCGCATGGCATCTTGTGTGCCAATTCCGGTTTTTTCTTTTACAGAGGAACAAAAAGCAGCATATTGTTCTTCCTCCGGGAGATTCATAGGGCGTTTTGAAGTATCAGTAGTTCTGAGGTGTAAAAGAGTTTGGTTAGGAGCGTATTTATTAAGTAATGTCAAAATAGTTTTTACTATCTCAAACGTATAACGATTGTGTTGCGACGTATGCTGGCCTCTATAATTTGGATCTTGAATACGTTTACTTAGAAAAAGCAAAGCTTGGTTACTCTTGGATATTTCTAAGAATCCCATTTTGCCAACTCCTTTTGGGCTAATTTTACGTACTTTGCATTGTTGTCATTGCATAGAAAATTTCTCTTTAACTTTTTGGCTGCCACCGCTGTTGTTCCACTCCCGACAAAGCAGTCTATAACCAAATCTCCCGGGTTAGAACTTGCCAATACCATACGCTCTATCATCGCTAAGGGTTTCGGAGTGATATGTTCCATCTTTTGTATTTTTCCACCAATTTTACGTTGATGACGCTCGCTGGGGATATGCCAAACTTCCCCACACAAGCGACCGGCAGCATTAGGGAACCAACGTTTCCCGTTCTTAAGAATCCCCTTTTTGCTGGCGTGTTGTATTCTCTGCGTAGATTCGTAGGGGACTCTTATTGCGTTATAATTAAAAATGTAACGCTTCCCTTTTGTACAAAACAAAATAGATTCCTGCCCGTTACTATATTTACGGGTAGAACTACCTAAACCATCCCGTTTATCCCATGTAATCCAATTTTGAAAAAACATTCCCTTTTTTAACAGGTACGGCAAGATAAAAGCGCAGTTATACGGAGTGTTAAATAAATACAAACTTCCCTGCTTTGACAATTTTGGCAATAAAGCATCAATCCATTTAAAGGTAAATTCCAAAAAATCTTCTTGAGAGGGAAAGGTATCCCAGTCGGCTTTTTGCATATTATACGGGGGATCTATTATGGCTAAATCAGCACTAAGGTCCTTGAGCTTTTGCAAGAAGTCAATACAGTCCAAATTATAAATACGGTTCAAGGGCAGCATAACTATTCCTTTAATTTTTGCTCAATAAGCTTTTTATAGTGCGGATAGAGTTCATATCCTACGTAATGTCTACCGTATTTATGTGCCATCTTCAAGGTGGTACCGCTTCCAGCAAACGGATCCAGTACAAGATCCCCCTGCAGAGAATACATTCGGATACAACGTTTTGCAATTTCTTCCGGCATTAAAGCCGGATGTTTACCAAAGGCAGAATCTTTTTTATTTGGTATCGGGATATCCCAAATTTGCTTGGTATACAATACCCACTCTTTGGCAGTCAAACGACTTTTTTCTTTTAAATCTCTGTCAATATTGTTTTCTGGCAGCCCAGCTTTAACAAACACGGTAATAAATTCACACGTGTTTTGTGCATAAAAGTTTCTGGGATAGGGATAACTTCCAAACATGAGACGCTTTGAAGAATTAATGCGGTTCCAAATATACAAATCTAACAAAAACAAGTGCGTATGTTGCAGAATAGAGGTTTGGATTTGACTCTGTAGATCAATTATATCTCGGTTATAGTGCGTATTACTGTCCCGTTTAAGTAACGGCATTAGCGGAACGTTAACACACAACTTTCCATTCGGTTTTAACACTCTTTCGCATTCCTTCCAGACCGACAGGAGTTGTTTCAAATAATTACTTAGTGATCCAGCCGCCCCGATGTCCTGTTTCTTTTTTTGAGAGTGTTTTTGCCGTTGATAACCATCCAGGCTATAGTCCTTAACGTTATAGTACGGCGGAGAGGTTACAATAAGTTGTACCGAAGAATCTGGCAACTCGGACATATCAGAAGAATTTTTGAAAAATACTTTATCTAGATACTTGTAACCCATAAAATTACCTTCTATACATTTTAGCAAACTTAAAACAATTTCGTTATTTGATTCGGCCCGTTACGCGATGTGTTGTGTTTTGCAAAAACCGGAGAAGGGTATAAACTTCTAGACTCTTTATTTGTGGCAAACAGCTGTTCCGCACACTCGCGGTCTGGGTTACATTCATGCTAATCGTGTTTACTTGCCCTCCTTTGAACTATACTGTTACTGGTTTATATGATGTGCTATAAATAATGAGGAACTCTACATATCAGTATGTGGTTAGATACGATAAATTTGATATGTAGGTATGGTTGTGCAGCTAGCGTGTGTTAGCGTGGTTATAACCCATCTCTTGCCCGGTATGGCCATACGCAATTTGCTATAATTAAAACAGAACGCCAGCGAGGAACAAACAATAGGTGTTCGCTCGCTGAAAATATGTCTTGATGTTTTTCATAGGGATTTGGGGGAAATTTATGGAGCTTGCTGTTTGGCAAACTGTTTTGCTCTCTCTGTTAATTGGGGTAGTGTTATTTCTACCGCTTACCTGGCATAAGGTAGAAGAAAATTTGGAAGCTTTTTTGTTTATCTGTGGTGCTTTTGCTGTGACGGTCTCACGCGTATGGAGCTGGCATTTAGTCAGCACAGCTCTTAAAGACCCTGTCAAAATTACGCTAGCCGTATTAATAGCCGGACTGTTATTCCGGCAGTTTCACACTCAGTTGCAAAAACTTACCCAAACTGCTGTTAAAAAAATTGGTCTGCGCCACACCCTGTTTGCCATTGTTTTTCTTTTAGGTATTTCCTCCAGCATTATTACTGCTATTATCGCTGCGCTGATTTTGGCTGAAGTAGCCGTGATGCTGCCGCTGGAACGGCAAGGGCGTATTAAACTGGTCACTTTTTCCTGCTATGCCATTGGTATGGGGGCTGTACTGACTGCTATTGGTGAGCCGTTAGGTACCGTGGTCATTTCCAAATTATCCGGTGCACCGCATTATGCCGGATTTTTCTTTCTAATCGATCATGTAGGATGGTATGTGCTGGGTGGTATTTTATTTATGGCGGGTATGGCCAGTTCCCTGCGGGAAGGCACTATTCAGCACGCCCCCGGTGCACAAGCAGCCCACACCCAGGAGGAACATTCTGTTAAAAGCATTTTTGTGCGTGCTGGCAAGGTCTACTTGTTTGTGATGGCATTAACCTTTTTGGGGGACGGGCTCAAACCGCTTGCGCTAAAAACTATCACACATTTAAGCGCTGACTGGCTGTACTGGATTAATTCTTTATCTGCGGTGTTAGATAATGCCACGCTGGCAGCCATTGAGGTGACTCCTGCTATTACAGACCGCAGCTTGACCTTTTTGTTAATAAGCTTAATTATTTCCGGTGGTATGTTAATCCCGGGTAATATACCTAACATTATTTGTGCCTCCAAATTAGGTATTAAAAGCAAGGAATGGGCCAAGTCTGCACTGGGGTTGGGTATTATTTTGATGTTTATATATTTTTTGATACTTAAATCTATCTTAGCCAATTAATGAAGGATCCGTCCTGAAAGACAGAGCGGATTTTTATATAATTTAAGATATCTTTAAAAGGGAGCTTTGTATGAAAATTCATTCGTTTACTGTTCAACCCAATCTGCCGGAAAATATTAAATTTTTAGAGGAACTTGCCAATGATATGTGGTTTACGTGGAATTGGTCTGCCATTATGCTCTTTATGCAAATAGATAATAAACTGTGGACAGATTCCCACCGCAACCCAAAATGGATGTTAGGTTGCATTCCGCAAAAACGGTTAGAGGAACTAAGTAAAGACCAAAATTTCGTCAATCAAGTCAATCAAGTCAAAGATGCTTATTACAAGTATAAGAACAATTCAAACACCTGGTACAAACAAAACAAACACGAACAGGGCGATATGTTAGCTGCGTATTTCTCTATGGAATACGGCATCGGGGAAGGCTTGCCGATTTATTCCGGCGGTTTGGGAATGTTAGCAGGCGATCATATTAAATCCGCCAGCGATTTAGGAATGCCTATTATCGGCATGGGGCTTTTTTACAAAAAAGGATATGTGCAGCAGTTACTCAACCGTGAGGGTTGGCAAAACGAGGAATATCCTGACAATGACTGGGCTCACATGGCCGTAGAACGCGTGCTGGACAAGGACGGTAAAGAAATTACCGTAGATATTGCGCTGGGATTTAATGAAACAGTAAAAGCCTGCATTTGGCGTGTAGATGTAGGCCGTACCCAGCTCTATCTGTTAGACACAAACTTACAGGAAAATACCCCTGCCCAGCGCTTGATTACTGAAAAATTGTACGGCGGAGACCGCGAAAACCGCATCCGCCAAGAAGTCGTTTTAGGTATCGGCGGCGTGAAAGCATTGGCCGCAATGGGCCTGCATCCGACCGTGTATCATATCAATGAAGGCCACAGTGCTTTCTTGCTCATCCAGCGTATTTTAGATATTATGCAAGAGCGCCAACTCAACTTTGCACAAGCGCGTGAAATTGTGTGGGCCTCTTCTGTGTTTACAACCCATACGCCTGTTGTAGCCGGTAATGAACATTTTGATCCCTCCTTGGTGCGTAAATATATGGAATTTTATGCCCAAAAGATGGGTATTTCCTGGGAGGATTTTTTGGCCTTGGGCAAAGAAACTCCGCAAGCTGCTACTTTTTGTATGACGGTGTTAGCCCTGCGTTTAACCGCTTACGCCAATGGCGTGGCTAAATTGCACGGTGCCGTCAGCCGGGAAATGTGGCATAATTTGTGGCCCGGCCTGCCGATTAATGAAGTGCCCATTGACAGTATTACCAACGGCATTCACAGCTCGTCCTGGATCTCGCACGAGATTAATGACTTGTACCGCAAATATTTATTTGACGGCAACCAATTAGATGAAATTGATCCGTCCCATACTCAAATGTGGGAAAAAGTAAAAGATATTCCGGATGAAGAATTATGGAAAGTCCATGGAGAGCGCAAACTCAAACTCATCAATATGGTCCGCGCACGGCTTAAACAACAGCTTAAACGCCAAGGGTTTGATTTAATGACCGTCAACAAGTCCACCCGCGTTTTAAAACCAGATGTACTGACCATCGGTTTTGCGCGCCGCTTTGCCACGTACAAACGCGCCACGCTGCTGTTTAAAGATTTAGACCGCTTAGACAAAATCGTTAATAATCCCTTGCGCCCGGTGCAATTTGTTTTTGCCGGGAAAGCACATCCGGCCGATACCATGGGCAAAGAGTTTATCAAAACGATTTACAATTTGACACAAAATGACCAACGCTTTAAAAACAAGGTAGTGTTTATAGAGGATTACAATATGAATACCGCCCGTTACATGGTACAAGGTGTGGATGTATGGCTTAACAATCCCATCCGCCCAATGGAAGCCAGCGGTACCTCGGGTATGAAGGCAGCGGTAAACGGTGCGCTGGCGCTGTCTATTTTAGACGGTTGGTGGGATGAAGTGGGCCCGTGCGATTTCGGCTGGTCTATCGGCGGTGCGGAAAAATACAGCTCCGATGCCGAACGTGATGCCGTGGAAGCAGAATCGCTGTACAATTTATTGGAACAGGAAATTGCCCCGGCCTATTACGCTAAAAACGAAAAAGGATTTTCCCCCACTTGGCTGGGTTTGATGAAAAAATCTATCCAGCAAATTGCGCCGGTTTTTAACACCAACCGCATGGTAAAAGAATATTATGAAAAGTTTTACGTCGGGGCGCATAATTTCGGGCAAACACTCTCTCAAGAAGGTGCAGCCGCACAGGTAGCCGCTTGGCGGCAGAAAATTGCTGAAAATTGGTACCGCGTCAGCGTCGCGGATATTACGCCGTCTTTTGATAAAGCGATTTTGATGGGCGACAAGCTGAGTTTTAAAGCCAAAGTGTTTTTAGGCAATTTGGCACCGGAAGACATTCAAGTGGAATTGTACCTTGGTACGCGCGGTTCTTTGGGCGGTATTAACAAAGAGGACGCCGTGGATATGACCTGCACCGGAAAAGACGGAGAGGCGTACCTTTACGAGGTACAAATTTCTCCGTTTAACAGCGGACGGCAGGACTATGCGCTGCGCATTTTGCCTGCCAGCAATCAGGTACCCAATGTGCTCATGCCGTTCTTCATCCGCTGGGAAGAATAAGATTTAATAAAGGCGGGGACCAACCCCGCCTTTATTGCGTATACACATATGCTAAACATAGTACTGCTTAATCCGGAAATCCCTTTTAATACAGGTAATATCGGCCGCTCGTGCGTCGCCACCGGCACACGCCTGCATTTAGTCGGCAAACTGGGTTTCAAAATCGCGTCTAAAGAAATACGCCGCTCGGGGCTGGACTACTGGCCGAATTTGGATTACAAGCGCTATGACAGCTGGGAGCAGTTTTTAGCCGAAAACAAACCCGCGCGCGAACAATTATTTTTTCTCTCCACCAAAGGGAAAACGGCTTATTGGGACGCGGATTTTCAGGACGGTTCTTTTCTTTGTTTTGGCGCAGAATCTTTTGGGCTGCCCAAGGAATTTTACGAAATTTACAAGGACCGTCTGTTTACCATTCCCATGACGGGCCCGGTACGCTCGCTCAATTTATCTTCGTCTGCAGCTATTACTTTATTTGAGGCCCTGCGCCAAAACAGAAAAACGTATTTGAAATGAATCACAGTTTGTAAACCGTACAATCTCCGTCCCAACTTTCATTTTTCGCTGTATTCGACGTTATAAAACGCCGATACTTGTACATACGGTTCTGGCATAGTGGTAGTTACTAATGGCAGGGGCATCCACAATATTCCCTTGCCACCACAAGCAAATCAGTTTTTCAATAGATTCATCCGTTGCCCGCACACTTGTCAAAGCCCAGTCTTGATCGCTTAACTTAGAAATGCCAATACTTGCACCTCCTAGCCAATTATTTCCGGTGGTTCCATCGGCATTATAGGTTGTGTTGAGCGTAATGCCACAATGTTTGTTTGTACATCCCACATCCCACGCCCCTAGTTTGGATAAACAATTACGACTGCTTGTACAGGGTGTACCGGGTAAATCAATAGCTAATCCGCCAGTGGCATCTGTACCGGTAAAATGGGTCGTTTCTGCCGGAAATCCATTTTCCAGCAAATAGGCATCTATGGCTTGCTTGGCGGAAGAAAATACTCCGTTTACTTCACTAAGCCTGGCTCTTTGTACTGTCTTAGTATATTGAGGCAGTGCGATGGCAGATAAAATGCCGATAATTAACACAACGACTAATAATTCAATCAAGGTGAATGCTCTTTTCATATATTCTCCTCTGTCTTTTTGTAACCTTGCAGCTTACGCGCAAGGGGTGTCAAAACGTGTTTCTTGCAACCTACAGCTATAGATAGTTTACCAAAAAAAAAAAACGAGTCAAGGCCTCCCTTCACTTTTTTAAGTTTTACATCTAAAATATGGAAATGTAGGTTGGGCTTCGCCCGACAAATAAAAAGAGGCTGCCTCCCCGAATATAAAAAAGAGCCGTCATTCCCCTACCGTCATATGAACGGGCCGTAGCAAAAAGCCGTATGGCCACCATGTTATCATTAGGCAAGGGACTCGCAGAAGCTGAAGAAGTATATTATTTGGCAAACGGAAGTTATACGGTTGATATCAATTCATTAGATTTAGATATTCCCGCAACTTGTTCTTCGTTGGGTGCATCTACCGACGAAATAAACCCCGCCGCACAGGCGCATTGGGCATGCGGAAAGGATTTTGTTATAGAGCTAAATGAGAACGGATTTATTAGTGTAAATTATTGCCCTAATGACAGTGCGGTATGGGATACTTGCCATGAAAACCGGTTGGCACAAATGTCTTTTCGATTACAACAATTTGCATTAACCGGATATACGGGGCAAGCCGGAAAACTTCTTTGCAACGTATATAATAACTCAGCTATTGGTAAAGCAATTTGCGGGGGAGAGGGCCCCGGCAGACAGCCTTTTTAACCATAACATCCGTTCTTTTTTGGTAAAATAAGGGCGTATGGGATTAGAGCCTTTAAGCCCGCTAGATGGGCGGTATCAAAAACAACTTGCCGCATTGGCGCAAGTGTGCGGCCCGGCGG
>JAZNWO010000050.1:0-16840 GCA_045593365.1 Candidatus Avelusimicrobium sp. | reverse complement strand
CGTTTATTGCAAGATATTATTGATTGATTTGCCTTGCGCGTAAGCTGCAAGGTTACAAGAAAACATAGGAGAGTATATGAAAAAAGCATTTACTTTAATTGAATTATTAGTCGTTGTTCTCATCATCGGCATACTGGCTGCAGTTGCATTGCCGCAATATACGCTGGCCGTCAATAAATCACGCTTCGCTAATTTAAGAACGCTGGGTACTCCTTTTATACGAGCAGCAGATGCTTACTATCTGGGAAATAATACTTGGCCTGACAATTTTACCGTACTGGGTGTAGATATGCCCGGTGGATTTGAAAAAGTAACCGCCAGGGGTGTCGGCACGAATTATGAATGTGCTCAAAATAGCGATATCTTTTGTTGTATAGTTCCTAGCCACGGTACTAGTGACGCAATGCTTTCTTGCGGAAAGCTGGACGAATCTTTTGCTTACCAATTTTCTTTTAGCCATAAGCGTCATTACTGTTTGGCAGACCCCAATAATGCCGGCGCTATAAAATTATGCCAATCGGTCGCTGGAACAAAACACTATTCGTCAGCTTGGAAATTATATACGCCTACCGGCTATAAAAACGTCCACAATTACTACGTAATTCAATAAATATTCAGGATATGCAAAAAGGGACTGCGCTTTTGCACAATCCCTTTTATTGTTTCTCGAGTTGAGAAATTATTTGAAGGCTTGGGCCGCCGGTTGGCTTTCTGCCACTAAACGTTGGCGATAAGCCTGGTCCGACTCTCCCGGGAATTTCCCGCCTAAAAAGATAGCTCTTACAATTTGTTTGGCCTTTCCCTTGGCAGGTTTTTTAGCACTTTTAGCAGATTTAGCTGCCGGAACTGTTTTTGGGGCAACGGTTTCTCCTTCCGGACGGGCCGCCTCCGGGCGTGCCGCCGCACATTTTTCCCCCGAAGTTACCGAGCAAGCAGCTTGTGCTTGGGCATTTTTTTGGTAATGGCGGAAACGCGCTTGTTCAACTTTTTGGGCAATTGTTTTAGCCAATTCCGTTTGTTGTTTTGCATTGTATGCGCTTAACCATATATCACTGGTTACCTTTCTGGCTCCGTTATCCTGCGCTTGGGCCGCTACGGCGGCGAGGGCTACTGCTGCTACTGCGATTACTGTTTTATTCATGTTTTATGTTCTCCTATTTTGTCAAATAAAAAACCTCGCTTTTTTATTTTTGCGAGGTTTGTTGTTATACAAAAAATAAATTTTCTTTTATTACACACGCTCGCAAATATTATCGCCTTCCATTCCCATCACCGGGAAGAAGTTTAGGTTCATAGATAGATAATATTTATGCGTGTTTATCTTTTGCATATACATAGGTTAGCATAAATTTGTTTTTAATGTCAAGAAAATTTTATACTATTTATAATCATGACGGATTTAAACGAATTGTTAAAACATACCTCCCGCAGTTTATATCTAAGCGCGCGCTTACTCCCGTCCGACGCACGCGCGGCTTTTTCGGCGGCCTATTTACTCTGCCGGTACGCTGACAGCATCGCCGATACTGCTTTATTACCTGCCGAAAAAAGATTACACTGGATACAGCAATTTCCCTCTTTTCTAACGCATCTGGATATGGAAAAGGTCCATGCGCTCACAGCTGATATTTCCACTGCTTCCAATATATATGAGGAACAATTGCTGCGAAATCTACCAGCGTGCGTGCGTGCGTTCGAGCAGTTGCCTGGCTGGCAGCGGGAAACAATTGTGCAGGTGGTGCACGCCGTATGCAAAGGAATGGAAATTGATTTGCAAACTTTTCCCGATGAAAAATCCGGCCAAGTACGTGCGTTTGCCACCGGGGCGGATTTAGAAAATTATTGCCATTTAATGGGCGGCGCGCCAGGCGTATTTTGGAGCCAGTTGATTGCCGGAACCGTTACGCTGCCGCTGGCTGCGCAAGAATTTTTTGCTTACGGACAGCACCTTGGTGACGCGTTGCAAATTGTGAATATCTTAAGAGATTTACCGCGTGATTTACAAATTGGCCGCTGCTATTTTCCGCAAGAGGATTTACGTGCGCATGGTTTAACCGCTGAATATTTGCTCCATGCGGAAAACCCGGAAAATGCCGCGCGTTTTGCTCCTGTTAAACAGAAATGGATTGCTTGGGGACGCGAAAAATTAAAACACGCCCGGGCCTATTACGCAGCATTGCCCAAAACGCAGCCGCGGCACCGCGCGGCCGTGGCGTGGCCGGTACTTTGGGCAGCCGATACCTTAAATAAATTAGAACAAGAGCCTAATTTGTTAAACCCGGCCCGGCGGGTTAAAATTTCCCGCCAGCGCGTGTACGGCACTATGCTGGCAACGCCGCCGCTGCTAATGTTTAACACTTTATTTGACGGTTGGCTTAACGCAAAACTTTCCAACTAACAGCCAAAAAGGACCCAGAAAAAATAGGTCCTTTTTAGCCCTTGAAATTCCTGAAAAAATGCTTATACTAACAGTACGAAGTACCGTTGGACAGCCTGATTGTCCTTGGCTGCAGTTGCAGGTGGCACGGCGTGTTACCCGATTGCGTGAAGGCCCGGATGCAGAGCTCCGGCGGGAAAGAGGAACAGAGGTCATGAAAATGACATACATGAGCTAAACCCCCGAAATAATACGCGGGGGTTTTTTATGGGCGCTGCTTTACAAGGCGTAACACTCATTGCCACTCAAAGTAACCACAGCAGCTTTAGTCATACTTTTGCAGACATACGCGGCACGCTCGTCACCGCTTTCAGCCACACAATATCTGGTAAGGTATTCATCTAGAAAAATACAAAACCATAACTTATCATACGCAGCCGTCTCACAGAAAATAGAATCTGCAGCCAGGGAAGTACCATAAGCTATTGTACAGTTACCGCCGTTAAAATCAATCTTGCTTCCGGTAACGGAAACTTCTCCCGGCAAAGAAATATCAAGCTCATTTAATTGATTTGTATATTTTCCATTTGCTAAATAATAAACTTTTTCTGCGGCCATCAAGGCGTCTCCGTCCGTCATAATTTGTACAAGGAGAGTTTTATCTACTGCTTTTTGGTATTGCGGCAGGGCAATGGCAGATAATATACCTATAATTAAAACAACGACTAACAGCTCTATGAGCGTAAATGCACGCGCTATTCCCGAGGTACACCCACGCGTCATCCCCGAGGTCCGGTATCGGGGATCTCGTTTTTTCCTAAGGCTGAGATTGCCGATTACAGCGTTCGGGAATGACAAAAGGCTTATATTTGCGTTTTTCATACATTTCTCTCCTTTTTTCATTCCAAGATAAGAAAAGTGTACCCCCCAAAAAAACAAGTCAAGAGGTAACAACACTTTTTTATTTTCCCGGCGGGATAACTGCAAAAAGCAAGGGGAAATTGCTACAATACAAAAAAGGAAAAATTATGTCTGCATTGCTGGATTTTGATAAAAAAATGGCACTGGAAAAAGAAACCCCCGTCCTGCTCGGTGTAGATGAGGCCGGACGTGGACCGCTGGCCGGACCGGTCGTGGCGTGCACCTGCTGCATTGCCCCCAGCCAGTATATGCACTTTGAGGATGTAAACGATAGTAAAAAACTTTCCGCCGCCAAGCGCGAAGCTATCTTTGAGCGGATGAATCAGCTGGGCGTTTTGTACGGCGTCGGATTTGCTTCCGCCCGGGAAATTGACCAGCTGAACATTTTGCAAGCTACTTTTTTGGCGATGCGCCGCGCCTGCCAAAAATTTTCTTCACTTCCCAACGCGTTTGCTTTGATAGACGGTCCGCACCCGGTGGCTCATTTTTCATTGCGCCAGCAACCCGTGGTGGACGGAGATGCCAAATCCCTCAGTATTGCTGCAGCCAGCATTGTAGCCAAAGTGCTGCGGGACCGGTACATGGATACTTTGGAAACCTTGTACCCCGGCTATGGTTTTGCCTCCCATAAAGGCTATGGCACCGCTAAACATTTAGCAGCTATTAAACAGTTGGGCCCCTGCCCCGAACACCGCAAAACCTTCGGTCCGATACGCGATTTACTCGCACCGAGTCTTTTTTGATGAATACGACCCAAAGCGGCAACCAAGGCGAAGAAACAGCCTGCCATTATTTAGTACAGCACGGCTACCGCATTTTAGCGCGCAATTACCGCAAACCCTGCGGCGAAATTGATATCGTCGCACAACACCAAAAGACTTTGGTATTTGTAGAAGTGAAAAAGCGCGCCTACCAGGCTTTTGGCGGACCGATGGCCGCGGTCACTGGTGCCAAACAACGCAAAATTGTATTGACCGCCCAATATTTTATAAAGGAAAAAGCGCCCAAATTTGATAGTATAAGATTTGACGTAGTGTGCTTGTTGAACGAAAAAATTGAGCATATTCCCAATGCTTTTACCGCGCAACGCGGCACTTTTTAAAGGAGAGTATATGAGCCAACTACCACAAGTAAAAAAAGCCGTTGCTTACATCAATAAAAAAACAAAAAATTTCAAACCGGAAATTGCTTTGATTACCGGGTCGGGTTTGGCAGGATCAGTACCGCCATTACAACACAAAGTAGTATTAAAATATGCCGATATCCCCGGATTTTTGCGCAGTACCGTTCCCGGGCACAGCGGTAATTTGATTTTCGGCGTATATAAAGGGAAAAAACTAGTCATTATGCAAGGCCGTTTTCATTACTACGAAGGACACCCTATGAAAGACCTGGCCGTTTCTATACGCACTTTATTTTTACTCGGTGTACAAAAATTAATTGTTTCTGCGGCTGTCGGTTCCTTAGACACCAAATTAACACCTGGCTCTCTGTGCGTACTAAATGACCATATCAATTTCATGTGCAATAATCCGCTCATCGGCAATCACGACCCGGCCTTTGGACCGATGTTTTTTGACTTATCGGAAGCCTATGCCAAACCCTTGCGCAAAATTGCATTAGACGCGTGCAAGAAATTGAAAATCAAAGCCAAAGAAGGTACTTATTTAGCTGTCACCGGGCCGAATTTTGAAACGCCGTCTGAAATCCGTGCGTTCCAAATACTTGGGGCGACGGTCGTCGGAATGAGCGTAGTGCCGGAAGTATTAACCGCGCGCCAATGCGGCATACAGGTATTGGGTTTAACGTGGGTAACCAACTTAGGTTGCGGACTAGCCAAAGGAGCTTTATCGCACGCACAAACCATTGCCGAAACGAAAAAAATTGAGGGTAAATTTAAATCCTTACTGGAAACCATTTTACCCAAACTATAACCTGAGCGCCCCGCGGTGCGCCGCGGGGCTTTTATAAACAGTTTGTATGGCAAATGACATTGTACGTTTAGGAAAGGAAACCCTGGTATACGGCACGTCCACCGTCGTGGCGCGGCTGCTTAATTTCTGCTTAGTTCCCTTCTACACTTATTATTTGGCAACCTCCGAATATGGCGTGGTCGCCACGCTGTTTGCTTTAATTGCACTGCTCAATGTTATTTTTTTATTTGGCATGGACCAAAGTTACTTGCGTTTTGCCAGTGAGTCCAACCAAAAAAGAGAGGTTTTCCAACATTGTTTTTACGGATTGCTCGGCTACGGTTTTATACTGGGACTGCTGATTTATATTTTTGCTGAACCGCTGGCGGTTTTGTCTGGTATCGGCCTTGACCATTTCCAACTTATTCATTTAGCCGTTTGGATTTTAGTACTAGATATGCTCAATATGATACCGTTTACCAAGCTGCGCTTGCAACGGCGCGCGTGGTATTTTGCGGGTGTACGGACCGCTTCTATTGTAGTCAACGTACTATGTAATGTATTTTTTATTGCCGTGTTAAAAAAAGGGGTAGCCTCTATTTTTTGGGCGAACATTTTTGCTTCCTTGATGTCTCTTTTGTTATTATCCCCCGTCGTGTGGGAGGAGCTGAAAGGCGGTATCGTTCCGTACAACAAAACCTTGCACAAACAAATGCTTTCCTTTGCCTGGCCGTTCGTACCATCAGGATTGGCCAGTCTGCTCGTCAGTGTAATTGACAAACCGATTTTAGTGCAACTGGTAGGGTTATCCTCTGTAGGTATTTATCAGGCTAATTTTAAAATCGGTGTGTTTATGATGCTGGTGGTATCTATGTTTGACCAGGCCTGGCGTCCTTTCTTTTTGGCGCACGCAAAAGAGGAAAATGCCCGGGCTTTATTTGCCCGCGTGCTTACCTTCTTTGTGGCCTTTGCGATGTGGGTCTTGCTGGGGCTTTCCCTGCTAATGCCGCATATTATCCAAAGCAACCTCTTTGGGCATTTTCACTTGATTGCCCCACAATACTGGGGCGGACTGCCCGTGATTGCACCGGTACTATTGGGCTATTTTTTCTACGGACTGTATGTCAATTTTATGGTGGGCCCAGTCATTACCAAGCGCACGCGCGTACTGGTGTGGATCACCTTGCTGGGAGCAGTAACCAGCATTAGTGTAAATTTGCTGTCGGTGCCGCACCTTGGAATTTTGGGGGCCGGATGGGCGGTAGCGTGCAGCTATTTTTCTATGGCCGCAGCACTATTTATTTTTACCCAAAAAAATTATCCGCTCCCTTACCAATACAGCAAATTGGCCTTACTGGCTTTGCTTGGTTTGGGAATTTGGAGTACTGTTCGCCTGGGCGGCGGCTCTTTAACGCTTAAAATCATTCTACTCAGTATCTATCCGCTACTAGCCGGATTGATTATTAAAAATTACAGGAGGACCCCATGAAAGTATGTATGGTGGTAACAGACGGATTTGAGGAAGTGGAAACCGTAGGTACCTTTGCTATTTTGCGCCGCGGTGGGTTGGACGTAGATGTATATAGTTTGCGCGGAAAACAAGCTACGGGGCGTTTTGGGTTGCTGTGCGATGGATTAAAACCATTTGCCGATTTTACTGACGACGACTATGCTGCCATTATTTTGCCCGGCGGCCCGCAATACAAACAGTTAAAATCCGACCTGCGCGTGTTGCAGCTGATACAAGATTTCTATGCCCGCGGGAAATACGTCTGCGCTATTTGCGCCAGCCCAACCATTTTGGGCCACTTGGGAATGTTAAAAGGTAAAAAATATACTTGCTTTACGGCGATGAATGAGGATTTCGGCGGTACCTATTGCGACGATTATGCCGTGGCAGACGGGCAAATTATCACCGGCAAGAGCGCCGCGGCCGCTATTGACTTTGGCTTTGCGATTTTAGAGGCAGTTTGCGGCCAAGACACCGCAATAAAAACCAAACAAGATATTTATTATAAGTAAGAGCTATTGTACAAAAGTACGCGGGATTTTTTTCTTTATTTAAAAACGTTGTAAAAGTTTTGTTGTTTTCCTATCGAAAAGATAAGGCTTGGCTTGTTTTTGGAGTACAATAGCAAGGACAGCAATTCCCCAACCCTGTTTCTTGTATAGTAAAAACGAGCCAAGGTGTTAAACAAAAAAGCCTGACACACGTTTTTATGAAATTGGGTAACTTAAATAAGTAGTCCCTTCGTCTATTCCTTCCCCTATAGCCATAGATTTACAAACTTCGTTGGTTGCTTTATTATAGCCGCGACAAAATAAATGTTGTTCTGTACGGTACATATAAATAGTTGCCGGGCCTACCGAAAAAACACCATCGGCTTTGGTTACTCCATCTAACACCGAACAATACTCTTGTTGCGAAAATTTCGCTCCAATATGCTCCCGCGATGTTGATTTTGTTTTACCATACTCTACCACCTTCGGTAATTCTATGTCCAAATCTCTAATGTCAGTGGGCCAAGCATTATTCGCTAAATAATACCGTTGTGCAGCTCTATACAAAGTTTCTACATATAATTGCGTTTTACCAAACGAGCTTTAATGACTGCCTTTTGATATTGCGGTAGGGCCACCGCCGCCAGTATACCAATGATTAAAACAACGACTAGCAGCTCTATGAGCGTAAAAGCACGATTTTTCATACACTTTCCTCGTTTTTTCAGACAAAAAAATTCAGTAAGAAAAAACTACAAGATTTCCAACGGAGCAAAAGATAACATAAAGGTGCGGCTCACGCCGTTACCAAATTGCACGGTAATTTTGCAACTGTCTCCCGAGCCGGCCACAGCAGTAATTGTTCCTATACCGTGCGCGCCGTGTTTGACTTTTCCACCCACTACCACCGTTTTGCCATCCCCGACGGTAGTAGAAGTGCCTTTTTCCTGCTTGGGAGCAGCCGCCGGAAAGTGACGGCGGGAGTCCGAAACAGAAAAACTACGCGGTATATCATCTACATCCACATCCTCTATTTCGTAGCCGTGCTCATCATATTTTTTTTGAAATTTACTGCGACTAACAAATCCCTCAAATCCGTTATAACTCTCGCGGCTGCGGCCAAAAGACCCTTTGTAGCCGCCCACATTATGCACGCCGCCGTAAAATCCGCCCCCTTGGCCGTACAAACCGTATTTGGTGCGCACGGTATCGTAACGTGCCTGGCGTTGCTCATAGGCCTCTTTATCTTCTTCGGTTAATAGCCCGCTGTCAAATAAAAAGCGCGAAGGAACATTATCATTGGTTTTACCGTAACGGCGGCGCTGCTCGGCATACGTCATGAACAGTTTTTCGCGCGCGCGGGTCATGGCTACGTAACACAAACGGCGTTCTTCTTCCATTTCATTTGTATCGTCGCTGTGAATGGGGAAAAGCCCCTCTTCAAGCCCCGTCACAAAAACGGTATTAAATTCAAGTCCTTTTGCCAAATGCACCGTCATCAAGGTGACCGCACCGCTTTCTGTGGCTTGCGAATCATCTGTGCCTGTTAACAGTGCAACCTCTTGCAAAAAGTCAGCCAAAGAAGGTTCTTTCTCCTCATTATCTGCTTCCCTCTCCTCGTACTCCTTAACAGCATTGATTAATCCGTCTAAATTTTGCAGGCGGCTTTCGGCCTCCGGGTCTTTTTCTAATTCCGCTTTTACCATTGCCTCGTAACCCGAAGTTTTTAAAATCTTATCCATTAATTCACTGGGCAAAACTGCAAATAATTCCCCGCGCCAACCCTCCACTAGGCGCACAAACTCTCCTGCTGCCCGGCGGGCCATAGGGGTCAAATCCGGCACGCTTTGTGCGGCCTTGAGCGCACCATACAGCGAAATATGATTGGCTTGCGCGTAAGAAAGTAATTTTTCCTGCGCGGTTTTTCCTAGCCCGCGCGTAGGGGTATTGATAATGCGCAGCAGACTGATATCATCGTTAGGATTAATGAGCATACGTGCATAGGCCAGTACATCCTTAATTTCCTTGCGGTCATAGAAACGCACCGTACCGACCAAGCGGTACGGAATTTGATAGGTGCGGAATTTCTCTTCAAAACTGCGGCTCTGCGCATTGGTACGGTAAAAAACAGCTATTTCGTTCAAACTTTTTCCCTCTGCATCCACCAAATACTTAATGTTTTTGGCCACCCACTCGGCCTCTTTGAGCTCGCTGGGCAAATGGCGCACCTCAATATCATCGCCGTGGGGTTTATCGGTAAAAAGGTTCTTTTCTTTGCGTTGGGTGTTTTTAATAATGAGTTTATTAGACGCGTCCAAAATCACTTTAGTAGAGCGGTAATTTTGCTCCAGCGTAATAATTTTGGCATCCGGGAAATCTTTTTCAAATTCCAAAATGTTGCGGATATTCGCGCCGCGCCACGAGTAAATGCTTTGGTCCGGGTCACCGACGACGCACAACTTACGGTGCTTGTCTGCCAGCAGCTTGGTGATTAGATACTGCGTATGGTTGGTGTCCTGGTACTCGTCCACCAAAATATACTGAAAAAGCTGTTGATAATAATCGCGTACATCCTCGTGTTCTTTTAGCAGCTGCAGCGTTTTAACCAGCAAATCGCCAAAGTCCAAGGCGCCGGCTTGTTTAAGTTTTTCTTCGTACTTTTTATAAATATCGGCCGCCCGGATTTTGTAATCCAGGCCGCTTTGCGTGGCGGCAGTAGCCAACATTTCCGGGGTAATACCGTCGTCTTTTGCGCGGGAAATCGTATTGACGATGGACCCCGCTTCTTTTTTGGGCTCTTTGATACCCAGTTGTTCTAAGAGCAGCGTGACTACGCGTTTTTGTTCGCTTTCATCATAAATGGCAAAATCTTTGGAAAGTCCGATTTTCTCTGCATTTTGCCGAAGCACGCGCACACCGAACGAGTGGAATGTATGTATCCACACACGGCGGCTTTGTCCGGGAACTAATTGCTCCACGCGCTCGCGCATTTCCTGCGCGGCTTTATTGGTAAAGGTAACCGCCAAAATGCGATACGGGGAGTAACCCTCGTCAATCAGTTTAGCGATTTTGGTGGTAAGCGTTTTAGTTTTGCCCGTTCCCGCGCCCGCCACAATCAGACATGGGCCGTCCTCGTACAGAACGGCCTGCTTTTGTTGCGGATTTAAGGAATTAATTGCTTTTTCTACAGTCATTTTAATTTCAGTTGCACGAGTGTTTCAATGTGCTCTGTATGCGGGAAAAAATCAAACGCTTCCACATCTTTTACTTCATAAAACGGTGTCAAAATTTTTAGGTCATTAGCCAGCGTAACCGGATTGCAAGAGATATAAAGTACATTGGCTACACCGGATTCTGCCACCGCTTTGGCGGCGCGCGGGTGCATACCGCTGCGCGGCGGGTCTACGATAATCAGCGCGGCCTTTTTTTCTATCGGCTGCTGACGGACAAAATCTTCCACCTTGGCGCAGAAAAATTGCACATTTTTCACTCCGTTTATTTTGGCATTTTCTATGCCGTTGTAAATGGCGGGAGCCACGCTTTCCACGCAAATACTTTTCTCACATAAATCTGCGCAAGACAGTGAAAAACTGCCTGCCCCGCCGTACAAATCATAAATGATTTTCGGCGCGATTTGTTTCACGAGCCCGCGCACGCGGCTATACATTTTTTGCGCGGTCAGCGTGTTGGTTTGGAAAAATGCCTGCGCCGCAAGCGTAAAAACGACTTCTTTTTCTCTTTTACCGTCGGGCGCAGATAAAATAATTTTTTCGCAAATATGGTCTTTGCCTTTGAGTACGCGCAACATTTCCGGTGCGGCAGTGTCGGCCAAAGAAGTGTTTACCGCAAGCAAAATGTTGGCACTGGGCCACACGGACTCCACCGCTTGCACAAAAGTTTTTTCCGGGATATCGTCGGTAACAAAAAGTACCGCCATTTTTTCACCCGTATTTTTGCCGATGCGCAACATAAGGTGGCGCAACACGCCCGTGTGTTTGCGGTGGTCGTAATATTCTAAATTTTCCGCCTGGGCCCATGCGCGCACCGCCCACACCAACTCAATCATTTTTTCGTCAAAGGTGTGGCACTGCTCAATATCTGCCGCGCGGTCCCAGCGGCCTTTGAGTTTAAAACCAAAACACTGTTCAAATTCAAGCGGAACGGTTTTATCGCGTTTGACTTTTTTATCAAACGGCTCTTTCCAAATCGGCTGGCGGCAAAAACCGAGCTCTACTTTATTGCGGAAAAATTCGGGGTTGTCTGTCCGCGTAACCGGGATTTCTTTGCTCCAAAAATCTTTCAGAATTTCTTTTAGGCGCGCGGCTTTCTGCGCAACTTGCTCGTCATAAGACAAGTCCAGTAGCGCGCAGCCGCCGCATTGTTTGAAATGTTTACACGTGATTTTAGGCATTGATTTTAAACAGGCACACGTCGCCGTCTTTTACGATATAGTCCTTGCCTTCTGAACGGATGAGGCCGTGTTCGCGCAGGGCCTTTTCGTCGCCGTATTTAATGAGGTCGTCATAGGTGTACACATCGGCGCGGATAAAGCCTTTTTCAAAATCGCTGTGGATTTTGCCCGCCGCTTGCGGGGCCGTGCAACCGACAGGAATGAGCCAACTGCGCACCTCTACTTCCGGTCCAGCGGTAAAATAGGTGCAGAGTTTTAAGAGTTTCATGCCTTCACGCACCACCTTTTCAAGTCCGGTGTAGTCTGTCCCGGTTTCGGCCAAAAAGGCTTTCTTTTCTTCCTCGGAAAATTCGGCAATGTCGGCTTCAAATTTCACGCATAGTTCCACAAAACCCGCACCTGTTTCTTGCGCATATTTGGCGACTTTTTCGGCGTTTTGCACGTTGCGTTTTTCGGAATTATTACCCACGTATAAAACGGGTTTTGCGGTCAAAAATTGATACTCTTTTAACTCTTCCGGCTCCAGCCCCACCGACGACACGGGCTTGCCGTTTTCCAGCGCAGCTTTAATTTCTTTCATCCGTTCAAAAGCGGCCACGGCATCTTTTTTGCCCGATTTAGCATTAGAGCCCAAACGGTCACAAATTTTCGTCGCAGTTTCCAAATCGGCCAGCATCAGCTCGGTGTTAATCACTTCAATATCGCGCAAGGGGTTAACCGAGTTCATCACGTGCGTTACATTTTCATCTTCAAACAAACGCACGACGTGAATAATGGCGTCCACTTCGCGGATATTGGCTAAAAATTTATTTCCTAATCCCTCGCCTTGGCTGGCACCCTTGACAATGCCCGCAATATCTACAAATTTAATAAATGCGGCGGTTTTCTTGGGCGGCTTAAACATTTCAAACAGCTTGTCTAACCGTTTATCGGGGATAGGCACAATGCCGACGTTCGGCTCAATGGTACAAAAAGGATAATTGCTTGCTTCCGCGCCCGCGCACGTAAGCGCATTAAATAGGGTAGATTTGCCCACATTAGGCAACCCGACGATACCGATTTCCATAATTACTCCCGGACATAAAAAATGCTAAAAGTGACGAAGTCATCCTGAGAAGTTGTTTCTCAGGATCTCATCCTCATATTAGACATTTTAGCATTTTTGACAGTTAGACAAATAGTATCACTCAAGGCAAAGTATAAACGCGGTAGGAAGAAACCGTTGAGTCGTTTACTTGTGTACCGTTCATAATTTTTGCGCAATAATCGCCAGCAGTTAAATTTTCCGACAAAGAAACTCCGCCACTTATCCTTTCTGCACATCGAATAGCCAGCGATTGCAAGGTTTTATCGGATTCTACCACCACTGCTTCAAACCCCGCTCCAGAATATTTACCGCTAATACGACCCATATATAAAATTAACTTCCCATTTTGCGCATGATAGAGTTGCAAAGACCATTCTGCATTGGATTTGGTATCTTTATTTGCATGCACCCACTTTTCATTTCCTGTCCACGGGATTTCAAAACCCATATCCTCAAAAGTATTGGGATATTCTCCATTTGCCATATAATAGGCCACCGTATGCTGATACGCAGAACGTAACAAAGTTAATGCTTGGGTTGCTTTTGCTTTTTCCACTGCTTTACTATACTGCGGCAGGGCAACCGCCGCCAGGATACCTATAATTAAAACAACTACTAACAGCTCTATTAGCGTAAATGCACGACTTTTCATACACTTCCCTCCTTTTTTCATTCCAACATAAGAAAAGTGTACCAAAAAAAAAAAACAAGTCAAGGTCTGGGAGCAATTTTGTCTCAAAAACAAAAACCCCTATCAAAGGAATGGATTTTTAATCTATTTCTTCCATTGACTTCTATTCGCCCAAGCGGGTAAGATAATGTACAATATCCTTAATAACAGTTCGGGGGATTTATGAAAGAGAAGAAACAAAATATGCACCGCACAGCTGCCAAGCAATTAACTGTGCTTGACCAATTGGTAGAAAAAGTTAAAAAGGCACAGGGCGCTTATGCCAGTTATACACAGGAACAGGTAGATAAAATTTTCCGTGCAGCTGCTATTGCTGCCGCGCAGCACCGCATTCCACTGGCCCAGCTGGCCGTGGAAGAAACCGGAATGGGTGTCATGGAAGATAAAGTGATTAAAAACCAATTTGCCTCCGAATATATTTACAACCAATACAAGGATACCCGCACCTGCGGTGTACTGTCTGATGATGACTCTTTCGGGTACTGCCAAGTAGCCGAGCCTATAGGCATTATCGCGGGTGTCATTCCGACAACCAATCCAACTTCTACCGCCATTTTCAAAGCACTTTTGGCACTTAAAACACGTAATGGAATTATTTTCTCCCCCCATCCGCGTGCCAAGAAATGCACCATCACGGCTGCGAAAATTGTGTTGGATGCCGCTGTAGCCGCAGGCGCACCAAAAGATATTATCGGTTGGCTAGAGGAGCCGACCATGGCCCTTTCCAGTGCGCTTATGCAACACCAAGATATCAGCCTGATTTTGGCCACCGGGGGACCGGGGATGGTACACGCAGCTTATTCCTCGGGCAAACCTGCTATCGGCGTGGGGGCGGGCAATACGCCCGTAGTCATTGACCGCACCGCCGACATCAAAATGGCCGTTAGTTCTATTATTATGAGCAAAACCTTTGATAATGGCACCATTTGTGCCAGCGAACAAGCCGTCATTGTGGAAAACGCCGTGTATGAAAAAGTGAAAAAAGAATTTACATTGCGCGGGTGTCATTTTGTGACGGGCAAAGACCGCGCCAAACTGGCTGCCACGATTGTCAAAGACGGCAAGTTAAATGCCGCTATCGCCGGGCAAAGTGCCGAACAGATTGCGAAAATGGCTGGCATCAAAATCCCGGCTGACACAAAAATTTTAATTGCGCAGGCAAAAGAAGTCAGTGACAGAGAGCCTTTTGCGCGGGAAAAACTTTCCCCCGTCTTGGCTTTTTACCGCGCCAAAGATTTTGCCCACGCAGTCAAACTGGCCAAGGACCTGATTTTATACGGCGGAGCCGGACACACCTCCGTCTTATATACCGCCGAAACCAATGAGGACCATGTTGATATTTTCAAGGATATGCCCACCGCGCGTACGCTGATTAATATGCCGTCTTCACAAGGTGCTATCGGTGATGTGTATAATTTCAAACTCGCCCCGTCGCTCACCCTGGGTTGCGGCTCGTGGGGCGGCAATTCCGTGAGTGAAAATATAGGAGTGAAACATCTTATGAACGTAAAATCTGTGGCAGAACGCCGTGAGAATATGTACTGGTACAAAGTGCCGTCCAAAATTTATTTTAAACGCGGGGCATTAGAGCAAGCCCTGGCAGAATTGCAAGACAAAAAACGCGCCTATATTATCACCGATAAAACCATGGAACAATTAGGTCACGTACGCAAGGTAGCTGACACATTGGAAAATTTAGGCATCAAGGTGCGTGTGTTTGCAGACGTAATCCCGGACCCGGACATTGCCAACGTCACCAAAGCGCTCACGATTGCTAAATCCTGGCAGCCCGATGTGCTCATTGGTTTGGGCGGCGGCTCGGCGATGGACGCAGCAAAAATGGTATGGCTGATGTATGAAAACCCGGACACAAGTTTTGAAGATATTGCCATGCGTTTTATGGACATACGCAAACGCATTTACGCAGCGCCGCCGCTTGGGAAAAAAGCGGTCATGGTGGCCATTCCCACCACATCCGGCACGGGCTCAGAGGTAACGCCGTTTACCATTATTACCGACGAAAAATCTGGCACCAAATATGCCATTACCGATTATGCCCTCACGCCAGACATGGCCATTATCGACCCGGAATTTGTACTCAATATGCCCAAGACGCTCACGGCTTATTCGGGTTTAGATGTACTCACGCACGCGGTGGAAGCCTACACCTCTATCTTTTCTACCAACTTTACCGAGGGGCAGGCATTAGAGGCCTTGCGCCTGGTATTTAAGTATTTGGAACGCTCTTACAATAAAGGAGCAAAAGATATTCCCGCCCGTGAGAAAATGCACTACGCCGCCACGATAGCAGGTATGGCTTTTGCCAATGCGTTTTTAGGGCTCAATCACTCCATGGCGCACAAGTTAGGGGCAATGTATCATATCCCGCACGGACTGGCTAATGCGTTTTTGCTGCCGTATGTGATTGACTACAACGCCACTGATAAACCCACCAAACAAGGTTTATATCCGCAATACCGTTATCCGTTTGTTAAAGGCCGCTATGCCAAACTGGTGGATTATTTGCTCCCGGAAAACAAACTGCGCGACAATGATGCCAAAGTGCAAAAGCTCATTGATATGATTATGGCTTTGAAAAAGAAACTCAATATCCCCGTGTCTATCAAAGAGTATGGTATTTCGGAAAAGGATTTTTTAAAGAATTTAGATAAACTTTCTGTAATGTCCTTTGACGACCAATGCACAGGCGCCAATGCGCGCTATCCGCTGGTAAGCGAAATCAAGGAAATTTTCCTCAAAGCCTACTACGGCAAACCCGTCAAGCACAAAAAGAAGAAATAAAACTCTCCGGGCGTAAGTCCGGAGAGTTTCATAAACTAAAAATTCTTTTGTCTAATTGAAAAAACACCCGTCTGGCACATCTGTAAAAGCTCCGCATAATGCCTTACACAAACGGCTAGCGCGGGCACTACGGGAGTCTGCGTAACACCAATTTTTTGCGCTGAACTGCTTGCGGGCTTCCGGTACAGAGGTCAACCCGGCTTCATAAGCCACTGTATCGTAGCCTGAGGAAGTTATCGTCCAAGCACCCGTTACCCGATCCGGATGTGTGCCATCTATAGCATTGGAGCACTGGACATACATATTTTTTGTTGTACTTACCAATCTAGTTTTAGCATTATTTAATTCGTACCCCGCCGGGATATCCACTCCTAACTGCTCGCAATTTGCAGCATATTGTCCATTTGCTAAATAAAATACTTCTTGTTCCATCCGTACATGATTGGCTAAAGTCATCAGTTCTGAATAACGGCTTTTATCTACAGATACCTGATACTGCGGCAGAGCAATGGCAGCCAGTATACCAATGATTAAGACAACCACTAATAATTCAATCAATGTAAATGCACGACTATTCATATCTATTCTCCTTTATTCTAGTTTTCGGATACTAAAATTATGCCAAAAAAAAAAAACG